>JBDSQT010000194.1:0-2848 GCA_039929665.1 Paraperlucidibaca sp. | reverse complement strand
CACCGCCGCCGACGGTCAGCGGAATAAATACTTCGGATGCGACTGCCTCGATGATATGCAAAATCAAATCACGATCATCGGAGGTCGCGGTGATGTCGAGAAAAGTAATTTCGTCGGCACCCTGCTCATCGTAGCGTTTGGCGACTTCAACCGGGTCGCCAGCATCGCGAATATCAAGGAACTTGACGCCCTTCACGACACGGCCCTGGTCAACATCGAGGCAGGGAATAATGCGTTTAGCGAGCGTCATAACGAAGTACCGATTAGATAGGTCAGTGCGCATTTTATCATGGGTGCCGCTGGCGTGAGCGACTATACTCGCGGCCATAAATATTCCGCGAGGTGGTGAGTGGCGCAGGCATCTGCACAATTCGATGTGGTGATAATTGGTGCCGGTGCGTCGGGACTGATGTGCGCCATGGCGGCCGGGCAGCGTGGACGTCGCGTGCTGATGCTCGACAGCAGCAATAAGATCGGCAAGAAGATTCTGATGTCGGGTGGCGGTCGCTGCAACTTCACGAATATGCAGGTCGAGCCTGAGCATTTCATCAGCGAAAACGCGCACTTTTGTGTGTCGGCGCTGAACCGCTATACGCAGTGGGACTTTATCGGGCTGGTGGAAAAGCACGGTATTGCCTATCACGAACGCAAGCATGGCCAGTTGTTTTGCGACGACTCAGCGAAAGCTATTTTGGCGATGTTGGTGAGCGAGTGCGAGGCCGTTGGTGTGCGTATTCGCGCGCAAGCGCAAGTCACAGAGATTGCCGCCACGGCCAAAGGCTTTGTTGTGCATCTTGGCCAAGAGCAGATTCGCTGCGACTCGTTGGTGATTGCCAGCGGCGGACTATCCATCCCGACGCTGGGCGCGAGTGGCTTTGGCTATGATATTGCGCGGCAGTTTGGCCACGCGGTATTGCCTACGCATGCCGGTCTGGTGCCCATGACCTTTAGCGATGGCATGAAGGCGGTGACTGAGCGTTTAAGTGGTATCGCGCTAGATACGCTAGTGAGCAGCCAGGATGATGCGCCGAGCTTTCACGAAAACTTATTGTTTACGCATCGCGGCATCAGTGGACCATCGGTCCTGCAGGCGTCGAACTATTGGCGATTGGGTGAGCCCATTCACATCGATTTATTACCGACATCGCTGTGGGGTGAGGCCAGTTTAAGTGACTGGCTAATCGCGCAGAAAAAAGCCCAGCCCAAGGTCTTACTGCGCACCTTGCTAACGCCCTTTTTAGTAAAGGCCTTGGTGTTGGAGTTGCAAACGTTGCTGTGGGCAGCTGAGGCCGAAAAGCCAATGGCGGACTGGCCCGATGCCACGCTCAAGCGTGTGGCGCAGGCATTAAATTGCTGGACACTGCGGCCATCGGGCACTGAAGGTTATCGCACGGCGGAGGTGACCTTGGGCGGCGTGGCGACTGATGAGGTATCCTCGCGCACCATGGAAAGCCAGCGCCAAGCGGGGCTGTATTTTGTCGGCGAAGTACTCGATGTCACCGGCTGGCTAGGTGGCTATAACTTCCAATGGGCATGGGCATCGGGCCATGCCGCTGGGCAATTTGCCTAAGAGGTAGCTATGAATGATAAGCGCAGCAAAGACCCACTAGAGGGCGTCACGCTGGAAAATATACTGACGCGATTACACGCACACTATGGCTGGGCCGAGATGGCGCGTGTGGTTGATATTCGCTGCTTTAAGGATAATCCGAGCATCAAGTCGAGCCTGACGTTTCTGCGCCGCACGCCGTGGGCGCGAGCAGAAGTTGAGGCACTCTACCGCCGTAGTCTTTAGCACTTTTAAACAGACGCCACTGCTTTCAGCTAACCGCGAACCTTGCGAGAACTTCATTATGTTGCGATTGACCAACCTCAAGCTGCCCTTGGAGCATACCGAGGATGCCCTGCGTGCGGCTATCGTGCTGCGGCTTGGTATTGCAGACGGCGCGCTGCTCGATTTCAGCGTCTATAAACGCAGCTACGATGCCCGTAAGCGCGGCCACATCATGCTCATCTATAGCCTTAATGTAGCACTCAGCAATGAGGCTAATGTATTACAACGTTTGGCTGGCGATGCCCATATCGGCCCCGCGCCAGACACTAGCTATCAGTTTGTTAGCGACGCACTCGTAGGCGACTTCCTGCGCCCTATCGTCATTGGTTTCGGTCCCTGTGGGCTGTTCGCTGCGCTCATTTTGGCGCAAATGGGACTGAAGCCCATCGTGCTAGAGCGTGGTAAAGCGGTGCGTGAACGCACTAAAGACACCTGGGGTCTATGGCGTAAGCGCGAGCTAGAGCCAGAGTCGAATGTGCAGTTTGGCGAAGGTGGCGCAGGTACGTTTTCTGACGGCAAACTCTATAGCCAAATTAAAGATCCGCAACATCACGGCCGCAAAGTGTTGACGGAGTTTGTTAAAGCCGGTGCGCCAGCTGAGATTTTATTTGTTAGCAAGCCACATATCGGGACCTTTAAGCTGGTCACCATGATTGAAAAGATGCGCCAAGAGATCATCGAGCTTGGTGGCGAGATTCGCTTTAGTCAGCGTGTCGAAGATTTACACATTATTGATGGTCATGTGCGTGGCGTGACACTGGCCAGCGGCGAGCAGATTCGCAGTGATCATGTGGTATTGGCGGTTGGTCATAGTGCTCGCGACACTTTCCAGATGGTTCACGACCGTGGTGTCTATGTTGAGGCCAAGGCTTTTTCTATTGGCTTTCGCGCTGAGCATCCACAATCGTTGATTGACGCCTGTCGTTTCGGCCCGCAAGCCGGCCATCCCATTCTCGGTGCGGCGGACTACAAACTCGTGCATCACGCCAAAAATGGCCGCTCGGTGTATAGCTT
>JBDSQT010000193.1:0-3263 GCA_039929665.1 Paraperlucidibaca sp. | reverse complement strand
GTGATTTTGGACTCTGGTCATGGCAATGTGGCCAGCACCTCAGTGATTGACTTCACCACCGATGCGCCGGAGATTTTGCGCGAGGGTCTGGGCGATGTCAGCGCCTTTAGAGTCTAAAAGCCAGGGGTGCTGATCTTTTATAGCAGCGCCATTTGTGCCCAAATGCCAAGAGATTTCGCGCATAAAACGATAAATGGCGGGTTATTTCGCGCAAATAGCGGCATAATTCGCCAAACCTACCGCTGAGAAGCGGCAAAACCCGAGACGACACCATGCCAGCTGAGTCCATGACCGCAGCCGAAAGCACAGCCAATCAAGCACTCGAGGCGTCGAGCACGCCTGTGGCTGATTTGTTTGCGATTGCCAAGGTCAATGGTGAGGCCTATACCAAACTCCCCGACGATCTCTATATCCCGCCCGATGCACTGCGCATTTTTCTCGACACCTTCGAGGGGCCGCTGGATTTATTGCTGTATCTGATTCGCGCACAAAACATAGATATTTTGAATATTCCGGTGGCGCGCATTACCCACCAGTATTTGGAATACGTGAATCTGATGCAGGCGTCGAACTTCGATTTAGCCGCAGAATATCTACTCATGGCCGCATGGCTAGGCGAAATCAAATCGCGCCTATTGCTGCCGCGTCCGGTGAATGCCGATGGCGAAGAAGAGGTCGATCCGCGCGCTGAGTTAATTCGTCGTCTGCAAGAGTATGAGCGCTTTAAGCAAGCCGCTGAGCATATCGATAGCCTGCCTTGCGAGGGTCGTGACTTCTTTATTGCCCAAGCTCAAGCCCCTGACTTTCAGCGCACTTTAGCGCCACCACAGGTCGACTTACGCGAGTTGTTATTAGCGCTGCATGATGTGTTAAATCGCGCAGACCTAAGTGTGTCGCACCAGGTTTCGCGTGAATCACTGTCGATGCGCGAGCGCATGAGCAATATCTTAGAACTCCTGCGCGGCCAGCGCTTCGTGCCTTTTGTACAGCTATTTACCGTCGCTGAAGGGCGCTTGGGTGTGGTCGTGTCGTTTATGGCCATCTTAGAGTTAGTAAAAGAAGGCTTGATTGATATCGTGCAGGCCGACGCTTTTGCTGACCTGCATGTCCGCGCTCGTATCGGTGAAGCGCAAGGCAATGATCTTGATCTGGGTGACGAACAAGCAGAGAGTGATGTAGAGAGGGCATTTGATGAATCCTGATGAACTCAAATCAATTATTGAAGGCGCGCTTTTTGCTGCTGGTCGAGCGCTAAGCATTGAGCATATACAAGCCTTGTTTGATGAAGCGCATAGGCCCGATGCCGGCACCATTAAAAGCCTGCTCGAGGCGCTTTATGAAGACTACGCGGAGCGTGGCGTAGAGCTCAGGCAAGTTGCCTCGGGCTGGCGTTTTCAGGTGCGTCATGATGTGGGCCCGTGGGTCAGTAAGCTCTGGGATGAGCGCCCGCAGCGCTATTCCCGTGCACTCTTGGAAACGTTGGCCTTGATTGCCTATCGCCAGCCCATCACGCGCTCAGAAATCGAAGATATTCGCGGTGTGGCGGTGAGTACCGCCATTGTGAAAACCTTGCTGGAGCGTGAGTGGGTGCGCGTGGCAGGGCATAAAGAGGTGCCTGGGCGGCCGGCGTTGTTTGCCACCACCCGGCATTTTCTCGATGATTTTAATTTAAAAAGCCTGGCGGATTTACCCGCCTTGGCCTCGATACGCGATCTCGCCGAGATTGCGGCCGACTTGGAAGCAGCTGCTCATGAGTGAAAAATTACAGAAAGTTCTCGCCCGTTCAGGCTTAGGCTCACGCCGGCACATGGAACAGGCCATTCTCGATGGTCGCGTTAGCGTTAATGGCGCGTTGGCCAAGCTCGGCGACCGCATCGTGGTCGGTGATGAGCTGCGTCTTGATGGCCGCTTGGTGAGCTTTTCGCTGGAATCTGAAGTGCAGCGTCGCGTTATCGCCTACTACAAGCCTGAAGGCGAAATCTGCTCGCGCTCCGATCCTGAAGGCCGTCCCACGGTATTTGATCGCCTGCCGCGCATCACCGGCGAGCGCTGGGTCATGGTCGGCCGTCTCGATATCAACTCCACGGGCTTGCTGCTGTTTACCAACGATGGTCAGTTTGCCAACCGCCTGATGCACCCATCCAGCGAAATTGAGCGTGAATATGCCGTGCGCGTGATGGGCGAACTGACATCAGACGCCCAGCGTGCCTTATGCGAAGGCGTTGAGCTAGAAGATGGCCCGGCGAAGTTCGAGAGTGTCTCTGAGCTCGGCGGTGAAGGCTTCAACCGCTGGTGGCAGGTGGTGGTGAAAGAGGGCCGTAACCGCGAAGTGCGCCGTCTATTTGAGTCGCAAGAACTGAAAGTCAGCCGCTTGCTGCGGACGCGTTATGGCACGCAAGTACTGCCGCGTGAGCTGCGTACCGGTCGCTGGATTGAGTTGGATAAGCCGGATATTGATAAGCTCTTAGGTGCCGTCGAGTTGCGCCCACGCCGTAATGGTTCGGGTATTTTTGGCCTCGCGCGCCGCCGTATTGAAAAGCAGCGCGAAAATCCCTTGAAGCCGCGTTTTGTGGATAGCTCTGCGCGTACAGGCGAGAAGCCAGCGCGTGCCAATGACAAACCGGTGCGTTCAAATGAGCGGCCTGCGCGTAATGCAACGGACAAGCCCGTACGTCGTGAGTACAAGCCGGCTGAGAGCGCTGAAGCTCCACGCAAGGGCGGTTATTTACGCCAGCAACGCCGCGATGGCAGCGGTACGGACAACAAGCGCTAAGCTATGGATATTAACGTCAGCACCCCATCGATTTTGTTTCCAGCAATCTCCTTGCTGCTGCTGGCGTTTACCAATCGCTTTTTAGCGCTGGCCAATTTAATTCGTCAGCTCCATGACCAATACAAACTCAAGCCTCAGCCTGCGGTTTTAGCGCAAATGGCACATCTACGTCACCGCCTGCTGCTGATTCGCAATATGCAGGCCTGTGGTGTGATGAGTTTGCTGATGTGTATTGTCTGTATCGGCTTGGTATTGCTCAGCCAGCCGCTGTTGGCGCTGATTAGCTTTGTCTTCAGTTTGTTACTGATGCTGGCGTCACTGGTCTTGTCGCTGCGGGAAATTCTCATTTCTTATCGCGGGCTAGAGATGCATTTAGCCGATATTGAAGAGCTACATCGTGAAGATGAAGCGCAGCAGAGTCGCTTTCGGCGGCGCTAAGCCTTCGCTGTTAAATCGATCGATTGCCCTGTAGTGCCACGCGCGGCTTCAC
>JBDSQT010000192.1:0-7252 GCA_039929665.1 Paraperlucidibaca sp. | reverse complement strand
CTTGCGTTGGATGAATCGCCACGGTATTCCGTGGCTCGAAGACAAGCTTAATATCAATATCAATCGCCTCGATATGGATCTGATTTCCAGTTGGATGGCCAAGCTCTGGCAAACCAGCGACAGCACCACTACCGATGTAATTTCTCAGCTCGCCAGCTCTGGCCTGCATGTGGCGGCGTTTATCGGTCTGGTGGCGCTGATTCCGGTCGTGACGTTCTATCTGCTTTTGGATTGGGAGGAGATCGTCAAGAAGTCACGCAAACTATTGCCGCGGCGCTATGAGCCGTGGCTGGTCGATATCGTGCAGGAGTGCGATACCGTGCTGGCGGCATTTTTGCGCGGGCAGCTCATGGTAATGATGGCATTAGGCTTGATTTATGGCGTGGGCCTGCAGCTCATTGGCCTAAAGCTGGCCATGGTGATTGGTTTGGTGGCCGGTTTGGCAAGCATCATTCCCTATGTTGGTTTTGGTGTTGGCATTGTCACCGCCACCATCGTGGCGCTGTTCCAGTTTGGCTATCAGTTAGAGCCGGTGTTGATGGTGTTGATGGTGTTTGGCATAGGCCAAATCGTCGAAAGCTGGATTTTGCAGCCTTGGTTGGTGGGCGACAAAATCGGTCTGCCACCGGTTGGTGTGATTTTTGCCATCATGGCGGGTGGGCAGTTATTTGGCTTTGTCGGCATGCTGTTGGCGCTACCGATTGCCGCCATTATTGTTGTGCTAGTGCGCCACGCGCACAGAAAGTACATGAATAGCGAGCTGTATTGGCAGGGCACTCGCATCTTCGAAGAATACCCGCGTGACTGACGATCTGTTTCTGATGCCTGAGGAGCAGCTATTGCTGCCCTTGCAGGCGCGTCATGATTTGAGCTTGGCAGATATTCCACCGCAGGCTTTTGCCTCGGTGTTGTCGGCGCTGTCACAACTCATGCAGGGTCAACTTTCACAGGTCTACATTTGGGGTGAGCCAGGTTCAGGCCGCTCATTGCTTTTGTCAGCCTTGATGGCTAGTCAATCGAACGCTTCTCACGCCGTGCTGCTGCCGCTCAAACAAGTCGTATTTATGCCGGTGGAAATGCTCGATGGCTTGGAGCAGTGCCCCTTGGTCGTGCTCGATGACATCGATGCGCTACAGCATTGGCCGCAGTGGCAAGAGGCGGTGTTTCATTTTTATAATCGCATGAAAGCCGTTGGTGGGCGCTTATTGGTAACCGGTGCACAACCACCCAGCGACTTGCCGCTAGGCTTGGCCGATTTGCGTTCGCGCATGGCGGCCTCCAGTGTCTATGCCTTACCTGCCTGCGATGATGCGGTGCGCAGCGAATTGCTGGTGGTGGCCGCGACACGGCGTGGTTGGGACTTGGGCGATGACCTTGTGTCGTATCTGCTTAGTCGTGGTCCGCGCCGCCTGGGTCAGTTTTGGGGGCTAATCGAGCAACTCGATAAGCTCACTTTGCAGCAAAAAAGACCACTGACCATTCCGCTGATACGCGAGTGCTTGAGCGCCGCTTAGAACTCTCCGCCTTGACTGGCGCGCTTGGCCTTTACATAGCGCTGGCTCAGGCTAAATAAACTGAGCACCAGCGCCAACTCAACGAAAGCCAACTGACCGCCTAGCCCCGGCGCAAATAAGCGCATCGAGGCATAGACCGCGTAAAACAGCAGGACAAAGCTTAGCCACACCCAGCTGCGGGGACGACCGTGACGCAGGGCACCGATAAAAAACAGTAACGGTGCAGTAAATAGTGTGAAGCCGATGGCCAGCGTTAGCGGCGATAGGCCGCTCGGCGCATTGAGCGCGCCACTCAACGGTATCCAAATCAGCAAGGCAATATAGAGCCCACGACACCAATTTAGGCGGCGCGTGGCGATCTCGGCCATGGCAGCGCGCTCGGCGGCACTGAGTAGTAAGTCGGGGTTGGGCTTAGCCATAATGGTGTCCGAATAAGTTGTTGTTAAGCGCGGCAAAGAGGGTTGGCGCGCAATGTAGCAGTTGTGCGCGCTATCTTAAGGCCTGACTAGCATTTGCCCAGCGCGCCACGCGTTTGCCTAAGGCCTGGCTGAGGCTGGCTTCATGCGGCGTGATGGCGCGTTTACCATCGCCTCCGGCCCAGTGCGATGCGCCATATGGTGTGCCACCGCTTTCAGTAGCGAGCAGCGCCGGCTCGGCGTAAGGCAGACCAACCAGCACCATGCCGTGATGCATGAGCGGCAGCATCATCGATAGCAATGTGCTTTCTTGGCCGCCATGCAGGGAGCCGGTTGAGGTAAACACCGCGGCGGGCTTGTCTATGAGCGCGCCGTTGAGCCAGAGTGCGGTCGTGCCATCGAAAAAGTATTTTAGTGCTGAGGCCATATTGCCAAAGCGTGTCGGGCTGCCGACGATGAGTCCAGCGCAGCCAGCAAGATCATCGAGGTCGGCATAGAGGTCGCCTTGTTCGGGGATGTCTGGCGCCACCGCTTCGCAGTCGGTAGAAACACTGGGTACGGTACGCAGGCGCGCTTCTAGGCCAGCGCTTTCGACGCCGCGGGCGATGAGCTTAGCCAGCTCACGCGTCGCGCCATGGCGACTGTAATACAAGACTAAAATATACGGACTGGACATGCGTGCCTCGACAGCAAGAGCGGGTCAGGGAATACTAGCTGATGCCGCCCGAGATAGGACATCAGAAGACTAATGACCAAGCGACTTAAGCTCATAGCGTCTATTTTGCGATCAACATTCGAGCATTTCTTGCAGGATGACTGTCGTCGTCACGCCGCCGCTCTGACATTTACCACGCTATTTGCTGTGGTGCCGATGATGACGGTGTTATTTACCGCTCTTGCCGCCATTCCCTCGTTGCAGCATGTCAGTGGTGATATTCAGGGGCTTGTCTTCGACAACTTGGTGCCGACGTCGGGCGAGGCTGTGCGCGAGCAGCTCGCCGGTTTTTCTAAGCAGGCTGGTCAGCTCACTATTGTCGGCATCGTCATGCTATTTGTCACCGCGGTGATGATGCTGGTGACCATCGAGAAAGCCTTTAACGAAATCTGGCAAGTGCAATCAGCGCGCAATGGTTTGGTAGCGTTTTTGCGCTATTGGGCGGTGCTGAGTTTGGGGCCGTTTTTGCTCGGCGTGGGCTTTCTTTTATCGTCGTATTTAATGTCACTGAAAGTCTTTAGCGATACCACCGACGTGGTTCGCACCGTATTGCCCGGCATCGGGCTGATCCCTGTGCTGTTCACCACCCTTGGGTTTACGCTGTTTTACACCATCGTACCGAATTGTCGCGTGCCTTGGCGCGCCGGCATCATTAGTGGCTTTACAGCGGCAGTATTGTTTGAACTGGCGAAAAAAGGCTTTGGTTTATTCATCACCAGCTTTAGCTCATATCAGTTGGTCTACGGCGCTTTTGCGGCGTTTCCGGTATTTCTGCTGTGGATTTATATTTCGTGGATGATCATTCTTTATGGCGTTGAGCTGTCACGCGGCTTGGCCTTACAAGCGACTGTGGGTGCGGGGCAGCGCCATCCGGTATTAACGATGCTCAGCGTGCTGGCATTGCTACATGGACGCCATCGGCTTGGTGAGGGCGTCAAAGAGGTCGAGGTTATGCAGCTCGTTGGCCGTCAGCATCAGGCCGAATGGTCGACATTTGCGCAGCTGCTAGATCAGATCAGATTAGTGCGCACCACGCGCGAGGGTGACTTGGTGCTGGCGCGTGATTTATCGGAGCTAGATTTGCTGGCCTTATTGAAGCAGCTGCCTTGGCAGTTGCCCTTAGCGGCGGACTTTGATAGTTACCCACCTGAACCGTGGTTGGCGGGCGTGCAGGCGATCATTGCGCCGGTCGAGCAAATGATGGACGACTCCCTTAAGCAGCCTCTCGGCCAGTTGCTCGCGGCTGAGGTATCATAGCCACACTTTTTTGCGGGCTAAGCCTGACTTAGCCTTTTTTGATGCACTCATACTCGATGGGAGTTTGCGCATGACCGTGATTAAACACGACGACTTAATTCAAAGCGTCGCCGATGCCCTGCAATTTATTTCGTATTATCACCCGCTGGATTTCATTCAAGCGGTGAACGCGGCCTATGAGCGCGAAGAAAACCAAGCCGCGAAAGATGCGATGGCGCAAATCCTGATCAACTCGCGTCTGTGTGCCGAAGGCCATCGTCCGATCTGCCAAGACACCGGCATTGTCACCATTTTCGTAAAGGTCGGCATGGAAGTGCGCTGGGATCTCGGCGGCTTGAGCCTTGATGACGCGATTAACGAAGGTGTGCGTCGTGCCTATTTAAACCCTGACAATATTCTGCGTGCTTCGATTTTGCGCGATCCAGCGGGCAAGCGTCAAAACACCAAAGACAACACCCCCGCAGTGATTCATTACCAAATCGTCCCGGGCAATAAAGTCGATATCACCGTGGCGGCAAAGGGTGGTGGTTCGGAAAATAAATCGAAAATGGCCATGCTCAATCCATCGGACTCAATCGTTGATTGGGTGTTGAAAACGGTGCCAACCATGGGCGCTGGCTGGTGCCCACCGGGCATGCTGGGTATCGGCATCGGCGGCACCGCCGAGAAGGCGGCACTGCTCGCTAAAGAGTCGCTGATGGATCCGATTGATATCCATGAGCTGAAGGCGCGGGGCCCACAAAATCGCATTGAAGAGTTACGTCTGGAGCTCTTTGAGAAGGTCAATGCCTTAGGTATTGGCGCGCAAGGTTTGGGCGGCTTAACCACCGTGCTCGATGTAAAAATTCTCGACTACCCAACGCATGCGGCCTCGTTGCCCGTGGCGATGATTCCTAACTGTGCCGCCACCCGCCATGTGCATTTTGTCCTCGATGGCACGGGCGCTGCCGAGATGCCGGTGCCGAAGCTAGATGATTGGCCTAAGCTGACTTTCGACGCCTCGAAATCGAAGCGCGTCAACCTCGACACCATTACGCCAGAAGAGATTGCCGCATGGCAGCCGGGCGATACCTTGCTGCTCAGCGGTACCATGTATACCGGCCGTGATGCGGCACATAAACGCATGGTGGAGATGTTCGCTAAAGGCGAAAAACTGCCCATCGATTTGAAGGGCAAGTTCATCTATTACGTCGGCCCTGTTGATCCTGTCCGCGATGAAGTGGTTGGTCCTGCCGGTCCCACAACGGCCTCACGCATGGATAAATTTACCGATACTGTACTGGCTGAGACTGGCCTCTACGGCATGATTGGTAAGGCAGAGCGCGGCGCAGCCGGTCTTGCGGCCATCAAAAAACATAAAGCCGCGTATTTGATGGCTGTCGGTGGCGCGGCGTATTTGGTGTCAAAAGCCATTCGTCATTCGCGCGTAGTGGCCTTTGAAGACTTGGGCATGGAGGCGATTTACGAGTTTATCGTCGAGGATATGCCGGTGAGTGTCGCAGTGGATGTCTACGGTAACTCGGTGCATGAGACCGCGCCGAAAATCTGGCAGGCGAAGATCGGTATGATCCCTGTTGCCCAGTAAGTTAAATCCGCAGTGAAAAAGGCCTGCAGATGCAGGCCTTTTTTTCGAGCAAGCGTTTATCGAAATGTATGTTCATACAGGAGTATGTGCTGTGACTAATAAACCCAACTTGATTATTTCCTCCCTTGATGCTGACCGCCTTGATGCGCTAATGGCCTCTACCATTGGTAAGAGTTTTCCTGGCCGTAGTGCGCTGGAAGCAGAGCTTGCACGGGCCGATATCGTTGACCCTGAGGCAGTTCCATCGACCGTGGTGACGATGAATTCGACAGTGCGCTTTAAGGTCAGTGGCTCAAGTGAGGAGTTCACACTGACCTTGGTGTATCCGCAAAATATTGATAGCAGCGGCCATACGATCTCTATTTTCGCACCCGTAGGTAGTGCGCTATTAGGCCTGTCACAAGGTGATGAAATTGAGTGGCCGAAACCTGGCTCTGGCGTATTGTGCGTGCGTATTGAAGAGGTGCTGTATCAGCCCGAGCGAGCGGGTGACTTACATCGCTGATTTCATTAAACGGTAATGCGCAGGTAGCTTTTTCGCTGAGTAGCGCGACGAATTTTTTCGCCTGTGGAGTCATCCGTTTGTCATTTTTGCTAGGCATGGTGTTGGCATCTTATTGAAAAGTGACAACACCATGCTGCGAAATACTATTGCATTAACGTCAATTGCCACTGCCGTTTTGATTAGCGCTTGTGGTGGCGGTGCCACTAACGACCCCGTGGCTAGCGCACTAGAGGCGACACCAAATAGCATTCACATGACGTTCTTAGGACGCTATGAAACGGGTGTTTTTGATGCCAGTGCAGCTGAAATTCCAGCGATAGATACCGCCAGTAAGCGTGGCTTTGTCGTCAACTCTCAAAAAGGCGCCTTAGATGTATTAGACTTGAGTGCGCCTGCTACTCCCACGTTAATTGCCACACTATTAGTCAGCAACATTAGTGGTATTCCGGCGAATGCAGTGGTCAACAGCGTGGCGACTAAAAATGGTTTAGTGGCCATCGCTATTGAGTCGAGCCCTAAAACCGATCCAGGCTTTGTCGCCATTTATCGCGCCAAAGATCTAACGCTCTTGGACTTTATTGAGGTCGGTGCGCAGCCAGATATGCTCGCGTTTACCCCCAATGGATTGCAGCTACTGGTGGCAAATGAAGGTGAGCCATCGGATAACTACACGCATGATCCTGAAGGTAGCGTATCGGTAATTGATGTCAGCAAGCCGAATGCGCTGGCCTCACGTACCGCTAGTTTCCGCGCCTTTAATGATCAGGTTGAAACGCTACGTCAGCAAGGGCTGCGAGTCTTTGGCCGTCAAGCCACGTTGGCGCGAGATCTAGAGCCTGAATATATCGCCGTAAGCCCTGACAACAAAACGGCCTATATCAGTTTGCAAGAAAATAATGCCTTGGCGGTAGTTGATCTAGTCACGGCACGGATCAGTAAAATCTTGCCATTGGGCTTTAAAGATCATGGCGTGATGGGTAATGGTTTTGATGCCAGCGATAAAGACAAAGCTGTTTCCATCTCGCTGCATCCTGGTGTGAAGGGCATGTATCAGCCCGATGCTATTGCTGTGCAGCAGATCAATGGCGTTGATTATGTGATCACAGCTAACGAAGGCGATGCCCGCGAATGGGGTGACTTCGTTGAAGAAATCCGCGTCAAAGATTTAATTAAAAGCGCGAATGCTAGCTTTGCAGAAGACGCGCCTAAAGACTTAAAAGAATTAGCTGGTGGTGCGATTCTTAATACGGCGACCTTTGC
>JBDSQT010000191.1:0-3665 GCA_039929665.1 Paraperlucidibaca sp. | reverse complement strand
CGAATAGCTCACGACATTACGCGAGAGCCCTAGGCGCTGGGCAATATCGGCCGCCACGGCATCGGTATTTAGGCCACACTTTTCGACCCACAACCACAGATGCTCGCCCTCGCCGCTGGGCTCAAAGCCCATGACTTCAACGACATGAAAGTCATCGGGCGTGGCTTTTAAGTGCGCTCGGGCTAATGGTTCGCCCCAGGGTGATGGACAGTCGCCACGCAAGGCAGGCAGCGGCGTGGGTAAAACGCTAGGCTCAGATGCCGTCATCGCGGTGTCATTCATGCGCTCAGAGGTATCGCTCACGCTGGCCACAACATCACCACGGCATGCGCCTCAATGCCCTCGCAGCGACCGACGAAACCCAGCTGCTCGGTAGTCGTCGCCTTCACACTGACGTCATCAATCGTGACCTGCAAATCAGCGGCAACCACTGCGCGCATGGCATCGATATGTAGTCGCAAGCGCGGTTGCTCCGCCATGATGGTGATGTCGGCATTACCCACGATATAGCCGCGCGCATGAATGAGCTTAAGCACGCGGCGTAGCAATTCGCGGCTGTCAGCGCCAGCAAACGCGGCATCGGTATCGGGAAAATGTTTACCAATATCGCCTAAGGCCAATGCGCCAAGCAGTGCATCTGCTAGCGCATGCAAGGCCACATCGCTATCGGAGTGCGCGACTAAGCCCTGCGTATAAGCAATGCGCACACCGGCGAGCGTGACGGCATCGCCCTCGCCAAAGCGATGGACATCGATGCCGTGGCCGATGCGCGGGCGCATGGCTGTTGCGTTAGGCGTGCTCATGGACAAACTCCTTGCGCACGTTGCGCCGATAAATAAAACGCCGCCAAGGCAAGGTCGTCGGCGTAAGTGATTTTCAGATTGTCGCGAGCACCGGCCACTAAGCGCGGGCGATGGCCGAGCCGCTCAATGGCCGCGGCCTCATCGGTAACGACCACGCCATCGGCGCGCGCCGCTAAGAGCGCATCGCGCAATAGACCGTAGCGAAACAGCTGCGGCGTTAGGGCATGCAGTAGACCATCACGCGGGATGGTCGCTGCCACGCGCAACGCGGTGCTCGCCTCCACAGATGCCTCTGTTACTACGCCGCGCTTCATCGTGTCGCGCGCCTCGTGAGCCAGCAGGCCGCCCACCGCATCATCAGCGCAAGCGCTTATCAGCGCACGTACATCCTCTGGCCGCACTAAAGGTCGCGCGACATCATGCACTAGCACCCAATCGTCATCGCGTGCTTGGGTCAGCGACAACAGGCCAGCCAGTACCGAATCCATGCGCTCGGCACCGCCAACGATGCAGCTAATTCGCGCATCGCAGACAGCAGTAATGTGTTGAGCCTGCTCATCGTGAGCCGCCAACACTAAGGCGATATGGGTAATTTCGCTGAGGCTGAGCAAGCGCTGCAGGCTGTGTGCCATGACTGGCTGGCCAGCGAGCAAGCTGTATTGTTTAGCCTGGCTGCCGCCAAAGCGAGAACCGATACCCGCGGCGGGCACTACTGCAAAGTAGGCGCTCATGGCTGGCGCTCAGGCTCCGGCACAGCAGGGTCCGATAAAGCAGATACTGGTGCTAAAGAACCAGGCGCTGGCGCTACGGGGGGTTCGGTCGTTGCTGCAGTTGTAGAGTTCACACCGCTAGCAGTAGTTCCGGGCTTGCTGTGCACCATCACCGGCGTCGCCGGCATTTGCGCCGGCGCCGAACCAGACAGCGCCTTACCCGTGACTAAGTAGAAGGTTTCATCATCTTTAATCATGCCAAGATCCAGCCGCGCGCGCTCTTCAATAGCGGCATGGCCAGTCTTCAGATCATTCACTTCGGCTTCAAGTACATTGTTGCGCTGGCGCAAACGCAGATTTTCAGCCTGCTGCACGGCCACCGCACTTTTCAGGCGATGCACATCGAAAATACCGCCCTCGCCAAACCACAGGCTAGCCTGCAGCACCAAAAAGATAGCCGCCGCCAGCCATAGCAAGGTTCGACTCAGGCTGGGAGCAGCTGTCATGGCTTAGGCTAAACCCTTGAACTCGGCTTTGCCGCGATATGGCGCGCTGTAATCAAGCTCCTGCTCAATACGCAGCAGTTGGTTGTACTTAGCGACACGATCGGAGCGACACAGCGAACCGGTTTTAATTTGACCCGCCGCCGTGGCCACGGCCAAATCGGCGATGGTGGCGTCTTCGGTCTCACCGGAGCGGTGCGAAATCACCGTGGAGTAGCCGTTTGCCTTGGCCAAATAAATCGCATCCAAAGTCTCGGTTAGCGTGCCGATTTGGTTGAACTTGATCAAGATCGAGTTGCCCACGCCTTGGTCGATTCCTTTTTGCAGGATGGCGGGGTTTGTCACAAACAAGTCATCGCCGACTAGCTGCACGCGATGGCCAAGCTTATCGGTCAGGATTTTCCAACCCGCCCAATCCGACTCATCTAAGCCATCTTCAATAGAGATAATAGGATAGCGATCGCAAAGGCCGGCGAGGTAGTCGACAAACTCAGCCGAGGTGAAGGACTTATTGCCCTCGCCTTCGAGCACATATTTGCCATCATGATAAAACTCCGACGCCGCGCAATCGAGCGCCAGCATGACGTTTTCACCGGCTTTATAGCCAGCGATGCCAATGGCTTCGACGATCACTTTCAGCGCTTCTTCGTTGCTGCTCAAGTTCGGCGCAAAGCCGCCCTCGTCACCCACGGCGGTGTTTAGACCGCGCTTTTTCAGCACACCTTTCAGCGCATGGAAAATTTCAGCACCACAGCGCAGTGCCTCAGCAAAGCTAGTGAAGCCGACCGGCTCAACCATGAACTCTTGAATGTCGACGGTGTTATCGGCGTGCTCACCACCATTGATGATGTTCATCATCGGTACTGGCATGGTGAACTGTGTGTTCGAACGCAGGCTAGCAATATAGGCGTAGAGCGGCTGACCTTTGGCCTGCGCAGCGGCTTTGGCGACAGCCAATGACACCGCCAAAATCGCATTAGCACCTAAGGACGACTTAATCTCGGTACCATCGAGGGCAATCATGGCGTGATCAAGACCGGCTTGATCAAAGACGCTTTTGCCGACCAGTAACTCGCGGATGGGGCCATTGATATTGGCCACGGCCTTGAGCACACCTTTGCCAAGGTAGCGCGACTTATCGCCATCGCGTAGCTCAAGCGCTTCACGCGAACCGGTCGATGCACCGCTCGGTGCCGTGGCTCGGCCCATCATGCCGTTATCGAGGATGACATCGGCCTCTACGGTGGGGTTGCCGCGTGAATCCATAATTTCGCGACCGCGAATATCTACAATCGTTGCCATGACTAGCGTCTCCAAGTTCAATCAATATCTGGGCAGCGCGACAAGCGCGCTACGGGAATTAATGCGTGTCGAGAAGTGGGAAGCTTTTCACCAGATCATCGACCGCTTTGACTTGCGCCAAGAACGCTTCTAGCTGCGACAAACGCAAGGCGCATGGGCCGTCGCATTTAGCTTTCTCAGGGTCTGGATGGGCTTCTAAAAACAGGCCCGCGAGCTTTTGGCTCATGCCTGCCAGCGCCAATTCGGTGACTTGGGCGCGACGGCCGCCAGCGGCATTACTCAGGCCACCGGGCATTTGCAACGCGTGGGTAACGTCGAAAAATACCGGGTAGTCGAACTGCTTCATG
>JBDSQT010000190.1:0-7284 GCA_039929665.1 Paraperlucidibaca sp. | reverse complement strand
AAGTGAAGGTGTTAGCTGAGCTGAAGCAGTCTGAATAGATGCTTTCGATGCGGCCGCTGCGGCGCGTACGACACGCTGCTCTATGTCAAAGCGCTCAACAATAGGCACCGGCAAATACAGCTGCAATTCAGTATATTCAAAGTTATTGAGCACCACCCGCAGGCGTGGCGTCAGCATGGGCACGCCGAGTCCATGTTGACGCTGTAACTCGCGTGCGTGCTTGACCAAATCACTGGCGTAACGACCAATCTCATCGCGTGCTGTTTGCAGCATAGCAATCTCAGCGGCCTGCCAGCTCTCGGCTCTCGGCAGTTGTACCATCACGGTGTGCATAGCGAAACGGCCTAGCCGACTCTCGTTAAATACCGATTGAGTCAGTAGTTGGCTGTTTGGGATGGTCACCACACGACCAAAACTACCTTTGGTAACGCTGGCCTGTGTGATTTCAATCAGTGTCGTGGAGAGCATATCTGCATCCATGACCTGGCCTTTTAAGCCATTGATCTCGATGCGATCACCAATGGAGTAGGCATTGGTGCTACTGCGGTAAAGCGCGCCCAGTAGGCATAAAATCATCTCACGAGTAGCCAGCACTATCGCGGCGGCCACCGCCACCATGGACACTGCGACAGTTTCAATCTCTCGTGCCCAAATCAGCGCCAAGCCCAGCAAAAACAGCACAAAAGTGATATTGCGCACGCTTACCAGCCAGCGCTGCTTCATCTCGGGCTCAAGCTTTTCACGCTTTAAAATGGCATGGCCGACACCAACTCGCACTCCCACCAGCACAACGAAGTACACGCCAGTGATGAGTAAGTCGCGGATAAAGGCTGCGTCGATAAAGCCCGGCAGCAAGTCCAGCATCACACTTTCATCAGCATGGCGTAATAGAAGCCATCATGGCCATCGATTTCCGGTAGCAGCTGACGGCCTTGCGGACGCCACTGACCAGGCATCTCGCCGGACTTTTGCAGCGGGATGGACTGTGCGTCTGGAGTGCGCTTCAAGAACGCCGCGATCTGGTGCTCGTTTTCCGCTTTCAGCAATGAGCAGGTGGCATACAGCAGTCGTCCACCAGGCCGCAGGGTTTTCCACAGCATATTGAGCAGGCGTGCTTGGATAGCCGTAGTTTGCGCGACATCGGTGGCGCGCCGCAGCAGCTTGATATCGGGATGGCGACGAATCACACCGGTGGCGGTGCATGGCGCATCGAGCAAGATGGCATCGAAGGCTTGGCCATCCCACCAACTAGTGATGTCGTCGGCATCGGCACAAATCGTCTCGATACGTACCGGTAAGGGCTCGGCATCAGGCAGAGTCACGCGGGCGATATTTTCCTGGACACGACGCAGACGCTCGGCATCGTTATCGATAGCCACGAGTTGCGCCATATGTGGCATTAGCTCGAGCAAATGCGCAGTTTTACCACCCGGTGCGGCGCAGGCATCGAGTACACGCTCGCCAGCTTGGGGGTTGAGCAAATACGCGGCTAATTGCGCCGCTTCATCTTGTACCGACAACGCACCGGAGGCGATGGCGGGCAGGCTGTGAATAGGTAATGGCTCAATCAGGCGCAGGCCTTCGGGTGAAAAGCGTGTGGGCTCTAGTGGCAGGCCATCTTCTATGAGCTCAACGAGCAGCTCATTGCGCGTGTGACGCAGACGGTTTACCCGCAGACAGATTGGCGCAGAGCTGTTATTGGCCTCAATAATGTCGTTGGCCTCGGCTGGCCAATCGGCTTGAATCGCGCGTAGCAACCACGCTGGATGCGCGTGGCGCTGAATGCTAGCGGCATGCACTAGCTCGGCTTCACGGCGCTGCAGGTTGCGCAGTACGCCATTAATAAAGCCGGTTAGTTTTTCCATGCCCAGTTGGCGTGCCGCCTCAACCGTTTCGGCTAACGCGGCATGATCAGGGATGCGCATAGCCAAGAGTTGATGCGCGCCTATCAAGAGCAAGGCTTCGACCTCAGGGTCTTTCGTTGCGCGTTGCAGCAGCGGCTTGATCAGCGTGCGGTAGTAAATCGCAAAGCGCGCCGTGCCTTGCACCAGCTCTTGCAGTAAGCCGATATCTTCGCCGCGACAGACTTTTTGTGCGCCAGGTAATGTTGCGCTCAGCGAGCGTTCACCGGCCAATGCCGGCGCCAAGGCTTGCGCCGCCAGTGCGCGGACGCCCAGTTGGCGTTTGCCGGTACTCCCATGGCGCAGCGTGTGATGCGTTTTTGCCGATAGCGAGCTCATAGACCAAATACCGTGTTGAGGCTAAGGGTATCGCGCTTAGCGTTGAGTAGTTGCGCGATGGGTAGGGCCTTACCGCCGGCCAGTTGTAGGGTTTCAATCAGTAGTACATTGCCATCGCCACAGGCCACGGCTAAGCCGTGCTTGTCGGCGCGTAAAATCGTGCCGGGTGTTTCGACGCTGATGTCATTGGGCAAGACGCGTGCCTGCCAGATGCGCACAGGCTCGCCATGCAGGCGTGAATGCGCCACCGGCACATTATTAAAGGCACGAATATTGCGCGCGATGAGATCAGCGCTTTGTTGCCAATCAATCAGCGCTTCGTCTTTGCTGAGCTTGGCGGCATATGTCGCCAAGGCATTGTCTTGCACTTCCGCCACGAGCTTTTCGCCATCATGCAGGCTGTCGACGACACCGAGTAAGGCATCGCCGCCCAGTAAGGCCAAGCGATCGTGCAAGCTGGCGCCGGTATCGCGAGATGAAATGGGGCAGGAAGCTTTCGACAACATAGCGCCAGTGTCTAGGCCAACATCCATCTGCATGATGGTGATGCCAGTTTCCTTGTCGCCAGCCAAGATGGCCCGCTGAATCGGCGCGGCACCACGCCAGCGCGGCAGCAGCGAGGCATGTACATTGATACAGCCCAAACGTGGAATCGCCAAGACTTCGGGCGGCAGTAGTAGTCCGTAGGCGGCAACCACCATGAGGTCTGGCTTCAGTGCGGCTAACTCGGCCTGTGCGTCGGCGTCTTTTAGGCTGAAGGGCTGAAAGATCGGGATCTCACGCAGCTGCGCTAAGGCTTTAACGGGGCTAGGTTTTAAGGATCGACCACGACCCGCAGGACGATCGGGCTGGGTGTAAACAGCGATGACATCGTGATGTCCTTGCAGAAGAGCGCGCAGACTTTCTGCGGCAAACTCAGGCGTTCCTGCAAAGACGATGCGTAAGTGGCTTTCCAATGAGGTCTCGTGTATTCGTTAATCGCGGGATTTGTGCAGCTTTTCTAATTTAGCCTTAATGCGATTACGCTTTAAGGCCGAAAGATAGTCAACGAAGAGCTTGCCATTGAGATGGTCAATTTCATGCTGAATGCAGACTGATAGTAGGCCATCGGCCTCCATGATGTGCGCTTGACCTTGCAGATCTAAGGCGGTGATGCGGATGTGATCAATGCGCTCCACTTCCTCATAAAAGCCCGGCACGCTCAGGCAGCCCTCGTCGTAAAGCTTTTTTTCCGGCGAGATGGCCTCAAAGGTCGGGTTAATAAAGACCTGTGGCTGTGACTGATCCTCGCTGACATCAACGACTAATAGGCGGATGTGGTGGTCGACTTGCGTTGCTGCGAGACCAATGCCTGGTGCGGCATACATGGTTTCGAGCATGTCTTTGGCGAGCTGGCGAATATCATCAGTGACCGCAGTCACAGGCTTGGCTAGCGTTCGCAAACGTGGATCGGGAAACTCTAAAATGGGAAGCAACGCCATTTATTTACTCCAGCCGTTGGCACTCAGTGCGCAACGTAGCTACACATAAAGGTGAGGTTAAACATCGTGCCACTATTATAGGCTGCAAAACGCCGTGGTGCGACTAAACGTCTAGACGTTGCCTGTGTGGCTGACGTGAAAGCTAGGGAGTTGTTATGGCAATGGATGCCGAAACCGCCATTTATGTGGCGGCTTATATTTTATTAGAGCAGCAGGCCAAGCGTTATCGGCATTGGCTAACGCTGGCGAAAAGCCCTGAGCACGGAATGGCGCTATTGCAGCGCGCCGCTGCGTCACTGCGCTTAAGCCCGCAGATTGCCGCAGTCTGTCAGGCCTGGCCCGCGGGTCGCGAGGCAGCAGATGCTCATGCGCAATGGCAGCACAGTTGTCGCTGGTTGGCGCAGCCCAACACCGGGGTGTGGTTTGACACCTTGGCCGATGAGCGCGTGCAGTGGCCGCAGGGCTTAATGCGCTGCAGCGAGGAGGATCGCCCGCCGCTGTTGTTTTATCGCGGCGATGAAGCCCTGCTGGGCTTGCCCCAGGTGGCGATTGTTGGCAGTCGTGCGGCGACGGCGCGCGGCCTGCGCATGGCCGCGACGGTCGCTAAAGAGTTAGCTCAGGCCGGCATTGCCATCACCAGCGGTTTAGCCAGTGGCATCGATGGCGCGGCGCATCAGGGCGCGTTGGCCGCCGGAGGTAAAACTATTGCGGTACTGGGCGCGGGCATAGACCGTGTGTACCCGCCGCAGCATCAGGGCTTGGCAGATGAGTTGGTGGCTAAAGGTGGCTTAATTGTCTCGGAGTTCGCGCCCGGCACGCCGGCGAAGAAATACCATTTTCCCAGGCGAAATGCGGTGATTGCTGGTTTAAGTCTGGGGGTGTTGGTGGTTGAGGCTGGCGCTAATAGTGGCTCGATTAGCACAGCAAAAGCTGCGGGCAATTTGGCGCGCGATATTTGGGCGATGCCCGGCCCGATAGATCAGTTGCAATCACGCGGTTGCCATCAGCTCATTCGCGATAATAAAGCCGTGCTGGTGGAAGGCAGTGCGCATGTCTTAATTGATGTGGTGCCGCGCATTCAGCAATGGTTCGGCCTGGAAGTGCAAGCGCCCTCTCGCGCCTTAACCGCCTCTACGGATGTGCGACGCGAGCCCAGCGCGGCAGCTGCCAGCCTGCGCGATAGCCTAGATTGGACCTGCCATAGCGTCGATGATTTGGCGCAAGCGCATCCTATGACTATGGCGCAACTATTGGCATTGCTCGGTGAGCTTGAGGTAATGGGTTGGCTTGAGGCTGTATGCGGTGGCTACCAGCGTGTCGCGCCGTAACGCCCCTTGATGCAAATCAAAATCGCGGCGTATCTGCATGCTAAACTCGGTGCTCCCGATCGTTCGAGATGCATCGATGTTGCAGGCTGCTTTATTTCCACTGAAACAGGCGACTCAGGCACTTCGTCAAGATGGCGTAATTGCCTATGCCACGGAGTCGGTATGGGGCTTGGGCTGTGATCCATGGTCGGAGCAGGCAGTGCATCGGCTACTGGAAATAAAGCGGCGACCATGGCAGAAGGGCCTGATTTTGATTGCCGCCGACATGGCGCAAATGATGCCTTTGCTGGGTCGCGTGACGCCTGAGCAGCTCACCTTGATGCAAAGCCGCTGGCCAGGGCCGGTAACGTGGCTAGTGCCAGTGTCTGAGCATATTCCTAGGTGGCTGCGCGGCGAACACGACACCCTTGCCATGCGCGTGAGTGCGCACTCGGGCGTGCGGCAATTGTGCCGTGCATGGGGCGGGCCATTGGTATCGACGAGCGCCAATCTCAGCGGCCAGCCAGCCTGCAAAACGGCGCTGCAGGTACGGATGCGTTTGGGCGATCAGCTTGATGCCATTGTGCCGGGTGCTGTGTCGGGCGCTAAACGCCCCAGCGAAATTCGCGATTTAATCAGCCAGCGCGTGTTGCGCGCGAGCGCCTAGGAGTGAGCATGTCTGTATCGACTCCCAATATTGAGGCAGTAAAAAGCTACTTATTGGATCTGCAAGATCGTATCTGTGATGCCTTAAGCGCGATTGATGGTCAGGCATTTAGCGAAGACAGTTGGCAGCGTGGACCGGGCGAGCGCTTAGCTGGCGGCGGTCGTACACGGGTGTTGGAGCTGGGTAATGTCATTGAAAAAGGCGGCGTGAATTTCTCCCACGTCTCGGGGCAAAGCCTGCCCGCCTCCGCCACTGCACATCGGCCAGAGCTAGCAGGGCGGCGCTTTCAGGCCTTGGGCGTGTCCTTGGTGATTCATCCGCGCAACCCCTACGCCCCCACGTCACACGCCAATGTGCGCTTTTTTGTCGCTGAAGCCGATGACGCTGAGCCAGTCTGGTGGTTTGGCGGTGGCTTTGATCTGACGCCCTATTATGGGTTCGATGAAGATTGCGTGCATTGGCATCGTAGCGCCAAGAAGGCCTGTGAGCCCTTTGGCGAAGCCATTTATCCGCGTTTTAAAAGCTGGTGCGATGACTACTTTTACTTAAAGCATCGCGATGAGCAGCGCGGGATCGGCGGCTTGTTTTTCGATGACTGGCAAACCGGTGGTTTTGAGCAAGCCTTTGCGCTAATGCAAAGCATCGGTGAGGCGTATTTGCCCGCGTATGTGCCAATTCTAGAGCGCCGCAAAGACATGCCTTATGGGGAGCGCGAGCGCGAGTTTCAGCTGATTCGCCGTGGTCGTTATGTTGAGTTCAATTTGGTCTGGGATCGTGGCACCTTGTTTGGCTTGCAAAGTGGTGGCCGCACCGAGTCTATATTGATGTCGCTGCCCGCTGCGGTGAGCTGGCGCTATGAGCACCAGCCTGAGCCGGGTAGCGTTGAGTCACGCTTACTCAGTGATTTCCTTACGCCAAAAGACTGGGTGAATGTATGAGCGATGATGTCCAGCAAGCCACGGTGACGGACCACTACGCAGTCATCGGGCATCCGATTGAGCACAGCAAGTCGCCGCGCATCCATGCCGCCTTTGCTAAAGCAACAAGCCAGCGCTTGGTCTACGAAGCACTACTCGCACCGCTAGATGGTCTTGAGGAGTCTTGGTCTGGTCTGCTGGCAAAGGGCGGTCGTGGTGCCAGCATCACCGTGCCATTCAAGCAGCAAGCACTAGCACTGTGTCATCAGCTCAGTGAGCGCGCGCAGCAGGCGGGAGCGGTAAACACCTTAATGGTGTTAGCCGATGGCCAAGTGCGCGGCGAAAACACTGACGGTACGGGCTTGGTGCGCGACATTATTAATAATGCCGGTTGGACATTAGCGGGTCAGCGCGTGCTATTGCTGGGTGCTGGAGGTGCAGCGGCCGGCGTAGTTGGACCCTTGCTGGCGGAGGGTGTGGCGCATCTGTGTATTGCCAACCGGACACAGGCAAAGGCCGACAAGTTAGCGGCGGCGTTTGCGGGTCATGGCTCGCTGAGCACCGTGGCCAGCTCGGCGTTGGAGCAGGTCAATGACAGTGTTAGTTATGACGTCATCATCAATGCCACCAGCGCGAGCTTGCAGGGCAAAGGCATCGCGCTCGATAGCAGTT
>JBDSQT010000189.1:0-3304 GCA_039929665.1 Paraperlucidibaca sp. | reverse complement strand
GCGTGCCGGCAATATTCGCAGCGATCATGGCGAGCACTCCGAAGCGTTATTTCTCACCTCGTCGTATGTTTTTGCCTCGGCCGAAGAAGCCGCCGCGCGCTTCGATGGCTCCCAGCCAGGCAATGTCTATTCGCGCTATACCAACCCTACCGTGCGTTGCTTTGAAGAGCGTTTAGCGGCACTTGAGGGCGGTGAAAAAGCGGTTGCTACTAGCTCGGGCATGGCGGCGATTTTAGCCACCGTTTTAGGCTTATTAAAAGCTGGCGATGCCATCGTGACCTCGCAAAGCTTGTTTGGCACCACCAATGTCTTGTTTGACAAATACGCGCGTAATTTTGGCGTGCAGACTAGTTTCGTGCCCTTGGCTGACTTATCGGCATGGGAAGCGGCTATTACGCCGGCCACCAAGCTGTTTTTCATCGAAACGCCGAGCAATCCTTTAGGTGAGCTAGTCGATATTGCGGCACTTGCGACCTTGGCGCACAAACACGGTATTTTGCTCGCCGTTGATAATTGCTTCTGCACTCCCGCGCAGCAATTGCCTCTGGCTTTAGGCGCGGACTTAGTCATCCATTCGGCGACCAAATACCTCGATGGCCAAGGCCGTACCCTTGGCGGGGCAGTGGTCGGTTCTGCTGAGCTGATTAATGAGATCGTCGGGGTGGTGCGGACTTGTGGCCCCAGCATGAGCCCATTTAATGCCTGGGTATTTCTCAAAGGTTTAGAGACGCTGCGGATTCGCATGGTCGCGCACACACACAATGCACTGGCGCTAGCGCAATGGCTAGAGCAGCAGCCGGGCGTGATGGTCGTGCATTACACCGGCTTAACGTCTCATCCGCAGCATGAGCTTGCCTGTCGCCAGCAAACGGGCTTTGGCGGCGTATTGTCGTTTGAGGTTGCTGGCGGACGAGAGGCCGCTTGGCGCTTTATGAATGCTACGCAGCTGCTATCGATCACCGCTAATTTAGGCGATACCAAGTCGACCATCACTCATCCGGGCTCGACCACGCATGGTCGCTTAAGCCCTGACGCGAAAGCTGCAGCGCGTATTAGCGAGGGCTTGATTCGCATTGCGGTGGGCTTGGAAGATATTGCCGACTTAAAAGCAGACTGCGCGCGTGGTCTTGCGGCGCTTGGCTAAAGTAGCTGGCGTGCAGAGCTGGTTACTTTCTTGAACCGAGAAGCCGCTACATGGATACCGCCGCTGAGCAAGCATTCACATGGCTATCGCCGTGTCTCGCGCGCGTTATTGCTCGGTGGCTTTTCAACGTTTTGGCTGCTCTATTGGCCGCAGCCCTTGTTGCCACACTTTGCTCGCGACTTACAACTAACACCGGCTGAAAGCTCCGTTATTCTCTCTGCCGCAACTGCCGCGCTTGGTTTAGCCCTTATTCCAGCGAGTCTGTTAGCTGACCGCTTCGGTCGACGCCCGGTCATGTGCTGGGCGATGCTCATTGCCGCCCTGCTGACCTTGATCACGGCGTGGGCACAAACCCCTGAACAACTGTTGGTCTTGCGCGCATTAGCAGGTGTTGCACTCGCTGGCCTGCCAGCCACTGCCATGGCCTACGCCGGAGAAGAAATCGAGCCTCGAGCGGTCGGCTCGGTGATGGGCATTTATGTCGCCGGCACGGCCTTGGGTGGCATGAGCGGTCGCTTAGCTACGGCCTTGATCGCTGAGCATTGGCCTTGGCCTGACGCTGTTGCTGTGGTCGGTGCCATTGGCCTAGTAGCGGCTGTGATGATGTGGTGGTATTTGCCGGACTCACAGCAGTTTCAAGCGCGCGCGTTACCGTGGTCACGACAGGGTCGTCAGGCATTTACACAGGCCATCAAAGCCATCACCAATGATGCCCAACTCTGGGCGCTCTACATCAGCGGATTTTTGCTGCTGGGCATTTTCGTCGGGCTCTATAACTACCTCGGCTTTCGCCTTGAGCTGCCGCCATTCTCACTAGGCTCAGCAGCCATTGGCGGCGTGTTTTTATTGTATTTACCCGGCTCATTGGCATCGGCGTGGTCAGGACGGCTGACACGCCAGCTCGGACGAGCGCCGGCACTGGCTTGGATGTGGCTGGCCATGTTGCTAGGGTTATTGCTGTCGTTATTGCCGAGTTTAGTTTGGCTAATGTCAGGCGTGGCGCTGTTTACCTTTGCCTTTTTTGGTGCGCATGCGATGGCTAGCAGCTGGGTAGGCCAGCGAGCAGGCCAGCATAAAGCCTTAGCCGCTGCGCTGTATTTGATGAGTTATTACTTAGGTGCCAGCCTACTGGGAACCTTGTCGGGTGTGGCATGGTCGAGCCAAGGCTGGCTGGGTTTGGTGGCACTATTGACCTCCGCGTTGGGCGTTGGCGTAGCGCTATTGTGGTGGCAGTTACGCGCGCCTGCTGTGCGTGACCTCTAAATAGAGCTGATTAAGCGCGCTTAATAAATCGGATGATGGCAATCAGCACGACGGCGCCTACCGTGGCTACGATGATGCGGGCAATAAAGCCACCGCTCGCTGACAGCCCCAGCGTATTAAATAAATAGCCGCCAACTACGGCACCGACAATACCCACGACGATGTCACCAATGATGCCGTAACCACCACCTTTCATCAGTACCCCAGCCAACCAGCCGGCAATTAGACCGACTAAAATCATGCTCAACATATCGGACTCCTCTGCGCTCACGGTCTTTTGCCGTGCTCAGTTTGTATCACAGGCCTAGGCGTTAGCGCGACCCATCAAGCAACCGTTGATGACGAGATGCTTGCAGGTCGTCTGTTTTTAAGGATTACTCTTGAGACCCTTACGCTTACAGTACGGTCATTAGGCGCTTTGAGGCGCTGCAGTTATAGGGAGTTGAGATGATTACAGTGGTTGCTGCCATTGCCCTGCGCGATGGCCAAGTGATGATCGCGCGTCGAGCCTTAGGCCAGCGCCAAGCCGGTCTGTGGGAGTTCCCCGGCGGTAAAGTCGAGCCCGGTGAAAGTCATGTCGAGGCGCTCGCGCGTGAGCTACACGAGGAGCTCAATGTTGCCGCCCATGTTGGTGAGGAGTTTGCCCGTACGCAATACCATTATGCGGATGGAGCGATTGAGCTAATTGGGCTATTTACTGAGTTACCCGACATGGATTATGTGCTCAGCGTGCATGATCAAATCGACTGGCTGCCCATAGGCCATTTAGCGATGGTGGACCTGGCACCAGCTGATGTGGAGCTGGCACAAAAGCTCATGCAGGCATTTGCCTAGACTGTATTTTCTGGCAATGCAGTGACGGGTATTCGTGGCGTATTGTATAAAACATGTATTACC
>JBDSQT010000188.1:0-7539 GCA_039929665.1 Paraperlucidibaca sp. | reverse complement strand
GCCAAGGCATCGGAGATGTAGTCGCCGTTGAGGTTCAAGGTGGCGATCACCGAGTACTCGGATGGGCGCATCAAAATTTGCTGTAAGAACGCATCGGCGATGACATCTTTGATGATGATCTCATTACCCGTTTTCGGGTTTTTTATCTTCATCCATGGGCCGCCATCGATTAGCACGCCGCCAAAACGCTCAGCCGCCAACTCATAGCCCCACTCTTTGAAGGCACCTTCGGTGTACTTCATGATGTTGCCTTTGTGTACTAGCGTCACCGACGACTCATCATGATCGATGGCGTGCTGAATAGCCTTACGCACTAGGCGCTGTGTGCCCTCTTTCGATACTGGCTTAATGCCAATACCGCAATTTTCGGTGAAACGAATTTTCGTCACACCCATTTCTTCTTTCAAAAACTTGATGACTTTAATGGCATCTGGCGGGTTGGCTTTCCACTCGATACCGGCATAGATATCTTCCGAGTTTTCACGGAAAATAATCATATTGGTCAGTTCGGGGTGACTCACTGGGCTAGGCACACCAGGGAACCAGCGCACAGGGCGAATACACACATAGAGGTCGAGTTCTTGGCGCAGGGCAACGTTGAGCGAGCGAATGCCGCCGCCAACTGGCGTGGTCAATGGGCCTTTAATGCTAACGACATATTCGCGCAGGGCTTCGAATGTCTCTGCTGGCATCCAGACGTCAGGGCCATAGACTTTTGTGGCTTTCTCGCCACAGTAAACTTCCATCCACGAAATAGCGCGCTTGTTGCCGTAGGCTGCGAGCACTGCCGCGTCTACGACCTTCATCATTACCGGTGTGATATCAGCTCCGATACCGTCGCCTTCGATAAAAGGAATAATAGGGAAGTTTGGTACATTGAGAGACAAGTCGGCATTGACGGTGATTTTGCCACCATCGGCTGGTACCGAAATCTTCTGGTAACCCATTCTGCAGGTACTCCGTCAGGACAATGGCGCGGATAGCGCCGGGATTGCGATTGCAATAATCGTTCTTAAATCATTCTTGATGTGCTCGAGTATACTCATGCAGCCTCTCACTCCCAAGACATCTCATGCAGAAAAACACCACCGTTTACCCCCGAAATCGACCAAAGTTCAAGGAAAGTGCTCCCTCTCGTCTGATTTTGCTACATAAGCCATTTCAGGTGATGTGCCAATTTAGCCCCGAAGGTGAGCGTTTGACCTTGAGCGAGATCATGGCCATCAATGGCGCGGAGAGACCACGCGATGTCTATCCCGCCGGACGCTTGGATTACGACTCTGAAGGTTTGGTGTTACTAACCAATGACGGGGTTTGGCAAGCGCGCATCGCTCAGCCTCGATCGAAAATGGCGAAAACCTACTTGGCGCAGGTCGAAGGTACGGTTAGTGATGAGGTCTTAGCCACCTTGCGTGGCCGCGTGATGCTGAACGACGGCCCAGCACGAGCGCTGAATGTCGAACATGTTCATCCTGAGCCCATGGTTAGCGAGCGTCACCCGCCTGTGCGCTATCGTGCCAGCATTCCCACCGACTGGTTACGCCTGAGCATAGATGAGGGTCGCAATCGCCAGGTTCGACGCATGACTGCGGCCGTTGGCTTACCAACACTGCGCCTAATACGCGAAGGCATTGGCCCGTGGACACTTGAAGGCTTGGCCGTTGGTGAGTGGCGCGAGATAGATGTAGCTGAAGCCAGTCGCGTACTGGGGCCGGCGCAGCGTTAACTGTCCTAATAGTGCAGCAGTCCTAGGCCTGTCTAGCGCCCAAACCAGCGCTAAAGCTTGCTAGAATATGTCCATCTGAATTTCCGACTTGATGCCTTATGACTCTACACGCCCATCCAACTGATGCTCCTGTGAACACCGCCAGCCGCGGGCGCGTCATTGTTGGCATGTCAGGCGGCGTCGACTCATCCGTGGCCGCGGCACTGCTGATTGAGCAAGGCTGGCAAGTCGAAGGCCTGTTCATGAAAAACTGGGAAGAAGACGATGGTAGCGAATACTGCACGGCTCGCGAAGACTTAGCCGACGCACAAGCCGTGGCCGATACGCTCGGCATCCATCTGCATAAAGCCAATTTTGCCGCCGAATATTGGGATGGTGTATTTGCGCACTTTCTCGCCGAATATGCCGCTGGCCGCACGCCTAACCCTGACATCCTGTGCAATAAAGAAATCAAGTTTCGCGCCTTTCTTGACTACGCCATGATGCTCGGCGCTGACTATATTGCTACCGGCCATTACGCTCGCCGTGATCAGCAGCAACCAGCGCGACTGCTGCGTGGGCTCGATAGCAACAAAGATCAAAGCTATTTTTTGCATGCCGTCGCCGGCGAGCAACTAGCGAAAACACTATTTCCGGTTGGCGAGTTACCCAAGCCAGAGGTGCGGCGTATTGCCAGCGAGCTAGGCCTAGCCACTGCCGCAAAAAAAGACTCCACCGGCATCTGCTTTATTGGTGAACGCCGCTTTAAAGACTTTTTGCAGCAGTACTTACCGGCGCGGCCTGGACTCATAGAGACCGATGCTGGCACGGTGATTGGTGAGCACCAAGGCTTAATGTATTACACGCTCGGCCAGCGCCAAGGCATTGGCATTGGTGGGCAGAAAGACGCCAGCGAATCACCGTGGTATGTCGTCGGCAAAGACATGACGCGGCAAGTGCTGATTATTGGCCAAGGCCATGAGCATCCGCTCATGCAAAGCCGCGCACTATATGCCTCACAGATAGACTGGGTTGCGGGTGAGCCACCCTTACTGCCGCTGACCTGCACCGCAAAAACGCGTTATCGCCAAGCGGATCAAGCCTGCACCATCGAGGCCTCCGGCTCCGGCTACCGCGTGACCTTTGACACATTACAACGCGCCGTGACGCCGGGACAATCTGTGGTGTTCTACCAAGATGAAGTCTGTTTGGGCGGCGGTGTGATTGAGGAGACATTTACTACATGAGCCAAGTACATCGCGATAAAACCTTGGCGCTAGCCGCTATTTTTCAAGCCGCCGGCCTAGCGGCTGAACTGGCACGCACGGGTAAAAGCCATCCAGAGGCAGAAGCGTTTTTACGGCGCTCGTCGCTAGTGCTCGACACCGATGACATCAGTAAAATTTACCCCGATGCGCGCGGTCTAGAGCAAGGCTTAATGTGGCTAGAGGGCTGCTTGATGGAACAAGGCCGCTCCTTGGCGCAAGCAGGCGAAATGGTGCGCTTAGGCTTAGGCATTGTGCAGGTAGAGAAGCATTTACTGCGCTCACCAGAGGTGCAGAACACCTTACGCCAGCGCTTAGAAACGGTGGCCCGCCAGCAGCAATTTAACCCCGAGATGAGTGATAGCGAGCTCACGCAAGCCTTAGGCTCGACCTATGTCGACACCCTGGGCAGCTTACAGTTTCGCGTACAACTCCGCGGCAATGCCCAGCACTTACAAGCCGCGGGCATGGCTGAGCGCATCCGCGCCATTTTACTCGCCGGCGTACGCGCCGCATGGCTTTGGCGTCGCCTCGGTGGCCGGCGCTGGCACCTGATTTTCACCCGCAGCCAGATCCTCACTGAGATCCGCGAAATCGCGAAAACGGTGTAGAATCTGCCGCCTTAAATTTGCCCCTTGCACACTGGAGTTTTGCCATGGCGCTTTCGCCCCTTACCGCCCTTTCACCGGTCGATGGCCGTTACGCCAGCAAAGTCGATGCACTACGCCCCTACTTCAGCGAATTTGGCTTAATTCATGCCCGCGTTGAAGTGGAAGTGCGTTGGCTACAATGCTTGGCCGCCCATGCTGGCGTTCCTGAAGTGCCGGCGTTTAGCTCTGCAGCCACGGCATTTCTAGACACACTAGTCGCTGATTTTTCACTGGCCGATGCCGAATGGATTAAAACCTCTGAACGCACCACTAACCACGATGTAAAGGCCGTTGAGTACTTTCTGAAAGATCGCGTGGCGGCCTTGCCTGAGCTGCATGCAGTGACCGAGTTCATTCACTTCGCCTGCACCAGTGAAGACATTAATAACCTCTCGCATGCACTGATGCTAAAAAATGGCCGTGCCGTCGTCATCGCGCAAATGCAAGCCGTTGCCGATGCCATTCGTGGCGTAGCACACGCACAAGCCGATGTACCCATGCTCTCGCGTACGCATGGCCAAACTGCCTCGCCCACCACGCTAGGTAAGGAAATGGCTAACGTGGTGTATCGCTTAGAACGCCAGATCGCTGAGTTCGCACGCGTGCCATTGCTGGGCAAAATCAACGGTGCTGTGGGTAATTACAACGCCCATTTGGTCGCTTACCCACAGGTCGACTGGCAAGCCAATGCCGAAGTCTTTATCACTTCGTTGGGCCTGAGCTGGAACCCCTACACAACGCAAATTGAGCCACACGACTATATTGCTGAAGCCTTTGATGCGGTGCGACGCTTCAACACCGTACTCATCGACTTCAACCGAGATATCTGGGGCTATATCTCGCTGGGCTACTTTAAGCAGCGCTTGAAAGAAGGCGAAGTCGGCTCATCGACTATGCCGCACAAGGTCAACCCCATCGATTTTGAAAACTCTGAAGGCAACTTAGGCATTGCCAATGCTCTGCTTAGTCACCTTGCTGAAAAATTGCCGATTTCGCGCTGGCAGCGTGATCTCACCGACTCCACCGTGCTGCGTAATTTGGGCGTGGGTCTGGCACATAGCGCCATTGCTTACGATTCCGCGCTGAAAGGTATTAGCAAGCTTGAAGTCAACGTTGCGCGCATTGCCGGTGACTTAGATCAGTCATGGGAAGTGCTGGGTGAAGCAATTCAAACCGTGATGCGCCGCTATGGCATTGAAAAGCCATACGAGAAACTGAAAGAGCTAACCCGTGGCAAAAGCATTACAGCGGAGTCGTTGGCGGCGTTTATTGCCACACTCGAGCTACCCGATGCGGTCAAGCAGGAACTGCAAGCGCTGACACCAGCACGCTATATCGGTAATGCCGATGCGCAAGCGCGCAACGTTTAATACGCCCGATTAACCGCTAAATTTATACGTCATTTTTAAGAGAGCTCGACCCATGCTGTTTACGCCCAATGCCAGTGATCTTTGTCGCCGTGATGAGCCATTGCCATGGCTCGGCGGTTTGCGCGCCAGTGAATTTCTGCGCGACTACTGGCAGAAAAAACCACTGCTGGTGCGCGCGGCATTTCCGGCACTGGCAGAGCTCATCAGCTTTCAAGAGCTACTACAGCTCGCTGAAGAAGATAGCTTAGAGAGTCGTGTGATTAGTGGGCCCGATGCACGGGGCAATTGGCAACTTAAAGACGGGCCATTTCCTCCGGTGACCTGGCGCAAAAAGGGCAAGAGCAACTGGACTGTGTTGGTGCAGGCCGTTGATCATGTGCTGCCAACACTCGCCGACCTACTCGAACACTTTGCTTTTGTGCCGGAGTGGCGCATCGACGATGTCATGGTGTCAGGCGCGGTAAGCGGCGGTTCAGTCGGCCCACACAGCGACCAATACGATGTGTTTTTGCTACAAGGGCCGGGCACCCGGCATTGGCAACTTGGTCAGCAGGTCGGCCGCGATGAAGCATTACAAGCAGATCAGCCTCTGCGCTTGCTGGCCAATTTTCAGCAAAGCTTTGAGGCCACAGTAGAAGTCGGTGACTTACTCTATGTACCGCCAGGCTTGGCGCATCACGGCGTCGCGACTAGCGATTGCCTGACGTACTCCGTGGGCTTTCGGGCACCCGCCGTGCCACGCCTACTCGATGCGCTCGCCGAGCAGCTATTAAGTATCGACGCCCATGAGCCGTTGCTGGCTGATCCTAACCGTGGCGTTTGCCAACACAGTGTCAGCCTCACCCAACGAGATACTGAAGCGATGCACGGCGCTATGCTGGCCTGGCTACAGCAGCCCGAACACATGGCACTGGCCATGGCGCCCAGCTTGAGTGAAGCTAAATACGCCGACTACGAGCCTGAAGGCGAGGACTGTAGCCTCGACGAGCTACGCGCCGCACTCGCTGATGGCATAGAGCTGATTCGTGACCCGGCCTCACGCTGGCTCTGGCTACCCGAGGCAAAACAGCTGTGGCGCAATGGCCAATGCGTGGTTATTCCTGCAGAGGTCATCGATCACCTACCCGCACTGTTGGCGAACCGCCGACTACGGCAAGCTCAGCTGACCACACTACCTGAGCCCGTCCTGCGTTGGCTGGCCGACGATATCAGCGCAGGATTCTGGCTGGCAGTTGAGGCGGCCTGATGCATCTGGCGTCTTTGCCTTGGCAAGACACACCCCTGCCCTACGCAAACGCTTTGATAACATCGCGCTGGCCACTATTGCTCGACAGCCAGAATGCTGGACGCTGGCAGATCATCGTCGCTGAACCGCGTGCCACAGCCGTACTTAATCTCGACGGCTGGTTGTTTGAAGGCTGGCCCGGCGCCGAAGGCGACAGCTTTGCGGTAATGGCCGCACTGCAGGCTTGGGGCAAAGCGCTGTGCGCACCGGAGGCTACTGACTTACCGTTTGTCTCTGGCGTGATGGGTTATGTCGGTTACGCCGCCCCCAGCGAGCATGGCCTTCCCGATCGCCACTGTGATGACTGGCCCTTAGCGACACTCGCGTATTACGACCAAGGCATTGCTTTAGATAGTGAAAAGCATGAAGCATGGGTCTGGGCAAGCGCGGCAATGAGCTCAGCAGATTGGCAGGATTGGCAACAACGCTGCCAATCCACACACACGCCAACGCTCGACCCATTTAAGCTCAATGCAGCATTTCACCCGTGCACCACACAGGCTCGCTATGCCGAGGATATTGCTCGTATCCATGAGCTCATCCGTGCCGGAGACTGCTACCAGGTCAACTATACGCAAGCTTATGAAGCCAAACATACCGGCCGACTGTGGACACGCTATGAGCAGCTTCGCCGCCTCGCTCGAGCGCCCTATGGCGCTTATTGGGCGCTCCCATGGGGCGAGCTCCTCAGTCTATCGCCGGAGCAATTTATTGGCATTGATGGACGAACGCTGACTACGCGCCCCATCAAGGGCACCCGCGCGCGTAACAACGACAGCGAGCAAGACTTTGCCGAAGCTTGCGCCCTAGCGGCTAGCGCAAAGGACATGGCAGAAAACATCATGATTACCGACTTGCTGCGCAATGACTTGAGCAAACACGCGCGCATCGGCAGCGTTAGCGTGCCCGAGCTATGCGCAGTGAAAAGCTTTGGTCAGGTGCATCATTTGGTGACCACCATTACTGCCACGCTAAATAACGATGCCGTAATTGCTGACGTATTGCGCGATGCCTTTCCCGGCGGCTCGATCACTGGGGCCCCAAAAAAACGCGTGATGGAAATCATCGAGGCCATCGAGCCAACAGCGCGCGGCGTCTATTGCGGCATGTTGTTTTACTGGGATACGCGAGGGCGCGTCGACAGCAGCATCACCATCCGAACATTAGTTTCAAGGCAAGGTTTGGTACGCACCTGGGCCGGCGGCGGCATCACCTTAGACTCAACCTGGCAGGCTGAGTACGACGAATGCCGAAGTAAAATGGG
>JBDSQT010000187.1:0-2721 GCA_039929665.1 Paraperlucidibaca sp. | reverse complement strand
AAACGATTCTCTTCATCGGGGTTAGAAATAAACCCCGTCTCTACCAGCAACGACACCATACCCGGCTCTTTTAGCACGGCAAAGCCAGCTTGCTCGACACGGCTGCTATGTAGCGATTCACCACGGTAGGCAGCGACTGCAAAATCAACTTGCCCATCTCTAGGCTGTGCTTGAGTGTGCCTTCAACCATCATGCCGGCGAGCATGTCGGTGAGATCATCATTCTCAGCCACCACGCCACCGATTAAATCAGACTTGTTTTCCTGCTCTGCGAGCTGTTGAGCAAAACGTGAGGTCGCGCCTTTTGCACCTTTCAGTGATAAAGCAAATACCGAGGCACCATGTGCCGAACGATTAGCCGCTGAATCGGCATGCACCGAGATAAAAATATCGGCCTTATGTTCATTACGGGCAATTTTTCGGCGCTGCTGCAGCGGAATAAAGGAGTCACTGTCGCGCGTCAGGCGCGTGCTGATGCCTGGCTGCTTACCCAAATAATCAGCCAGCGCACGGGCAATCGCCAAGGTGACATGCTTTTCATAGGTGCCGCGCTGACCAATCGCGCCCGGATCCTGGCCGCCATGGCCCGCATCAATACTGACAATAATGCTGCGACCTTTATTTTTCCCCGCAAATAGCCCACCAAACACCGAGGTCGGCTCAGGCTTGGCAGCAGGCGTTGGCGCCGTCGCCGTCGCAGCAGTCGCCACTTGGCCCGATGCCACCGCACCCAGATCAATCACCAAGCGATACATGCCCTGCGCATTTACCGGCAGCATAAAAATCGCCGCCTCAGCCTCCTCGCCGAGCTCAATAATGAGCTTGCTACGACTGCCACTGCCTTCAAGCGCCATGCGCTGAAGTGGCCCCACATTGCTGGGAAAATCCCTAGCCGATAGACGAGTCGTGGCATTCGGAACCACCACGACTAAGCGTCCAGGCGAGGTTTCTTCACTGACACGGAACTCGGAACTACTGGAAAACTCCATCACCAGCCGTGTTTTACCCTGAAAGTTACCGGTACGCGCACCGATCAACTCTGCTGCCTGCGCACTTATCGCCATGGCACAACACATCAGCAACAGCAGTTGCTGCATCCACTTACTCATATCAGTCTCGCTAGTAGTTGCTCGCCATGCGGCGTATGCGCCGTGATGGTGGCTAAACGCCCATCGGCCAATTCATGGCTTACCGGCGCTAAGAAAATTTCCCAGTCAGGGGTTGGCAGCAAAGGCTCACCTTGCGATGGCCATTCCACCAAAGTCAGTTGCTCAGGTGAAAAGTAGTCACGAAAGCCAATCAGCTCGAGCTCTTCCGGATCGATCAGTCGATATAAATCGAAGTGATTTACCGCATAGTCATTGAGCACATAAGGCTCGACTAGCGTGTACGTCGGGCTTTTCACGGTACCCTGATGCCCCAGCGCTTGTAGCAAGCCGCGCACCAACGTGGTTTTGCCAGCCCCTAAGTCGCCCTGCAAATACACCACCGCACCACAGGCTGCGTTAGCAAAACAGGCACGCGCAATATCACTGCCCAGCTGCTCCGTAGCGCAAGCCTCTGGCAGCTCTCGCTGATAGCTATTTGACGACGGGCGAGATGATGCACTCGAAGGGACTAAACGACCATTCATGACTAAGGCTTACACATGGTGACTAGCGCCTAAGGATGTCAGAATGTGCGCCATGACGCGAATCCCTTTACACGACAACGCGAGTTTATCGCCCACTGATCTGCTGACATTAAAGGCAGATATTGCCCTGTGGGCGCGCGAGCTGGGCTTTCAGCAGACCGGCATCAGCGGCATCGACCTAGGCGAGCATCCTGAACACATGGCGCGCTGGCTAGCGCAAGGCTACGAGGCAGGGATGACTTGGCTGCATGAGCCCAAGCGTCTTGCGCCTGCCGAGCTGGTGCCGAATACGCAGCGTATCATCAGCTTGCGCATGGATTACCTGCCTGCCGAGCCGCGCATTCACGATATTTTAGCCGATGCCGACCGTGCGTATATTGCTCGCTATGCACTGGGCCGTGACTACCACAAGATCATCCGCAAGCGCGTGCAAAAGCTCGCCGACCGCATTGCCGAGGCCATTGGGCCATTCGGCTATCGCGCCTTTGTCGATTCAGCGCCAGTGCTGGAAAAAGCCATCGCCGCGCAGGCTGGGTTGGGCTGGATCGGCAAACACACTGTCGTACTAAACCGTCACGCTGGCTCGTACTTCTTCTTGGCCGAGCTATTTACCGACTTGCCATTGCCGGTGGATGCACCGGTGACCAGCCATTGCGGCAGCTGCTCGGCGTGCATTGATGTGTGTCCAACGCAGGCTATTATTGCGCCGTACGTGCTCGATGCCGGCAAATGCATTAGCTATTTAACGATTGAATATCGCGGCGTGATTGCTGAGCCCTTGCGCCGTGCCATTGGCAATCGCATTTTTGGCTGCGATGACTGCCAACTCGTGTGCCCATGGAACCGCTACGCGCAGGCCAGCCAAGAGCCCGCATTTACGCCACGCCATGCCTTCGACGGGCCACCGCTATTGGATTTATGGGCGTGGGATGAAGCGACGTGGCTAAGCAAAACCGAAGGCATGCCCTTGCGGCGCATGAGTTACGCCAGCTGGCTACGCAATCTGTCGATGGCGCTCGGTAATGCGCCCGCCAGCGCCGCCATCGTGCACGCGCTAAGCCAGCGGCGCGATGAGCTCAGCCACGCGGG
>JBDSQT010000186.1:0-15763 GCA_039929665.1 Paraperlucidibaca sp. | reverse complement strand
TCAGTCGCTGTTTTTTGGCTGAGACCGGCTTCGCTCATTTGCGCCAGCAAGATCTCAACAGGACGACCGACCGTGTCGGCTAACTCTTTTACTGTAACTTCAGCCATGGGGCGTTTACTCCGCTTCTGAGAAGGTGGCCCGGCTTATTGAAACCAGGGCTCACGCGCCTTCATGATCAATTGGGCTGCAATATCGTCAGTGATTCCAACGATATCATTAATGTCATCAATGGCTTGTTCAGCCAAATCTTCCATGGTAATTATGCCGCGCGCAGCCAAGGCAAAGGCCACTTTGCGATCCATCCCTTCCATGCCAAGCAGATCTTCTGCTGGCTCGCGGGCGCCTTCTTCAGACACCAGCGCTTTGGTCAGCAACGCATCTTTTGCGCGCTGACGCAGTACATCGACTAACTCATCATCAAACTCTTCGATCGACTGCAGCTCTTCCAGCGGCACATAAGCCACCTCTTCGAGCGAGGTAAAGCCTTCGCCAACCAAGATGGTAGCAATGTCTTCATCGACGCCGAGGTCATTCACAAAGGCATCAATGAAATGCTGGGCTTCGCCTTCTTGCTTAGCTTGCGCATCAGCAACTGTCATCACGTTTAAGCGCCAACCACTAAGTTCTGCGGCCAGACGCACGTTTTGACCACCACGACCAATGGCCATGGCAAGTTGATCTTCTTCGACCGCGACATCCATGGTGTGACTATCTTCATCTACCACGATGGAGGCGACTTCAGCCGGCTGTAGGGCGTTGATGACGAACTGCGCGGGGTTATCGTCCCAGAGCACGATATCGACACGCTCACCACCGAGCTCACCAGAGACTGCTTGCACGCGCGAACCGCGCATACCAATACAGGCACCCTGCGGATCGATACGATGATCGTTGCTCTTTACCGCGAGCTTGGCACGCACACCAGGATCACGAGCGGCGGCACGAATAGAGATGATCTCTTCACCAATTTCCGGCACTTCAATGCGGAATAGCTCAATGATCATTTCCGGGCGCGAACGCGACATCAGCAGTTGAGCACCACGACCTTCGGCATTGACCTCGAAGAGGACGGCGCGCAGACGATCACCCATGCGGAAGTTTTCGCGCGGCAACATTTCGTCGCGACCGAGATACGCTTCGGCATTACCACCGAGGTCAATAATCAGGCCATCACGCGTGGTTTTCTTGACGATACCAGAAAGAATTTCACCCACGCGATCGCGGTAAGCATCAACGACCAAGGCGCGCTCAGCTTCACGCACCTTTTGCACAATGACTTGCTTAGCCGTTTGCGCGGCGATACGACCAAAGGCTTCTGATTCGATTTTTTCTTCGACGATATCGCCGAGCTTTAAGCCTTTTTCTTCGACATCGCTAATCGCCAGCTGCATCGCAGGAATTTCGTGATCTTCATCGGCAACGACTTCCCAAAAACGGAAGGTCACATATTCGCCAGTGCGGCGATCGATGGCGACGCGAATATTGATTTCGTCGTTTTCGAAACGTTTAACGGTGGCAGCCGCCAGCGCCTCTTCCAATGCCTGGAAAATGACTTCGCGACTAACGCCTTTTTCGTTGCTGACTGAATCCACAACCAACAGGATTTCTTTGCTCATGATTGGGCCCTGCTTCTTCGTGTTCTATCAAAAGGTCGGAACGATATTTGCCTTATCGATACTGACAAACGGGATATCAAACTCGATGCCATCGACCAGCAATGTCACCGTAGCTTCCGTGCAGCGCTGCATGGCGCCCTTGAAGCGACGGCGACCCTGCAGCGGCGCCGTGAGGCGTATATTCATTTCTTCGCCACCATAGGCGACGTACTGACTGGGATAAAATAACGCTCGATCCAAGCCTGGCGACGATACTTCCAGCGTGTATTCGCTAGCAATAGGATCTTCGACATCCATCACACCGCTGACTTGGTGACTGACACCTGCGCAGTCATCAATGCCAACGCCTGCTTCGCGATCGGTATCGATAAAGATACGCAGTATCGAATGCTTACCTTGCTGGAAAAACTCGATGCCCCAGAGCTGGAAGTCACATGACTCCACTACGGGTTGCAACAGTTGCGTTAACTCTTCAATTTTCTTCGAGATGGCCATATTGCCCGTCTCTCCCGGCGCCTAACTTAGGCGACTTACAAATTTCAGAAACAAAAAATGGGCCTTAATGCCCACGTTGACGGCAGCCCGGTGACACCGGGGATCACCTGCCGCAAGACCTGTAAAAAAGCCCACTCTAGGTGGGCTTTCTTAACAAAGTCCGAATGTGGTAGCGGGGGCTGGATTTGAACCAACGACCTTCGGGTTATGAGCCCGACGAGCTACCTGACTGCTCCACCCCGCATCAGAGGTTGCGAACTGTAGGGACATGACACGGACTTGTCAAACCCTTTCGCTACCGGCACCGCCGGTATTTACACTGAATTAACTGATCGCTCAGAAATCCAGCTAAATTGGTGCGGAAGGGGGGACTTGAACCCCCACACCCGAAGGCACAGCCACCTCAAGGCTGCGTGTATACCAATTTCACCACTCCCGCATTGGTGCTTAACCCCGCCACCGGGACGTACGCTAGTACGATCTTTTTACTGCGCTGGAGCGACTGGCAAATCAGGATTTGCTGGCGCTACTGGCGCTTGCCTCACAGGCAACTCTGGCAAGCCAGGGATCGATTGTGAGTTCGGCGCGAGCTGAGTAGCCAGCGCACGCGTTTGATTTTTGGCATAAATAGCCAAACCTAAACTGGTTAGGAAAAACACCAGTGCTAAGACAGCCGTCAACTTGGTTAAAAACCCAGCTGAACCGGAGCCGCCAAATACCGTGCCTGACGCACCAGAGCCAAAGGATGCACCCATTTCGGCGCCCTTCCCTTGCTGCAGCAAAATCAAGCCAATCATGACCACTGCCACGATGATGTGCACACCCAACACCAGTGTTTCCATGACCATTAATCCTGTTGCGCTCTTTGCCCTGCCGCCTGGCAAATCGCTAAAAATTCTGGCGCCGACAGAGATGCTCCCCCGACTAACGCCCCATCAATGTCCGGCATGCTAAATAAGCCGGCCGCATTATCTGCTTTTACACTGCCGCCGTAAACAATGCGCAGTGCATTTGCTGCTTCCGCATCGAAGGCGGCAACTACGGCACGCAACGACGCATGAACGGCTTGCGCTTGCTCTGGCGAGGCGGTTAAACCCGTACCAATGGCCCATACCGGCTCATACGCCAATACGCCAGAAGCCAACGCCTCCGCACCAAACAATTCTAGTACAGCCACCACTTGCCGCGACACAACCGCCAGCGTATCGCCAGCTTCGCGCTCAGCCAGTGTTTCACCGACACAGAGCACAGCATTTAAGCCTGCGCGCTGCACGGCAGCAAACTGTGCCGCCACCAACGCATCGGATTCACCGACACCTTGGCGTCGCTCCGAATGACCCACTAGGGCACCCGAAAGCTTGAAATCTTGCATCATGGCCACCGAGCAATCGCCGGTGTAAGCGCCAGATGCGTGTGGCGATACGGTTTGCGCTAACACCTGAATCGCGCAATCGTTCATCGCCGCGCTGACTTGCTGCCAATACGGTGCAGGCACAGCAATCGCAACATCCACGCTGGCTGGTTGCTCGGCGCTAACAAGCGCATCAAGCAAGGCTGCGTTGGACTCACGCAGACCATTCATTTTCCAGTTGCCACCAACCCAAGGTCGACGCATATCTTCACTCCTTGGCGGGCCGGCCACGCGAGGTCGGCAATACTAGCGAAGCCGACGACGGCTTACAAGCAGTTGCGCACGGTCTCAGCAAGAGATTCTGCTAAAGCTTGCACTAAAGGTGCATCTTGGCCTTCGACCATGACCCGAATGACCGGTTCTGTACCTGAGGCACGCAGCAATACACGACCCTGACCTGCCAACTGCTGCTCGGCATCGGCAATGGCTTTCTGCACGCTAGACTTGCTCATCACATCCACGCGTTCAGCCAAGCGCACATTCAGCAGCACATGCGGAAACTTGCTCATACCCGACTTCAGCTCGGCCAGCGACTTGCCGCTTTCGACAATGGCCTTGAGCACCTGCAGGGCGGCCACAATGGCGTCGCCCGTGCTCGACTTATCGAGGCAGACAATATGCCCAGATGCTTCACCACCTAAGGCCCAGCCGCGCTCATTCAGTGCTGACATCACATAGCGGTCACCGACATTGGCGCGAATAAATTCGACACCTAATGCCTTGATAGCTTTCTCAAGTCCGAAGTTGCTCATCAGCGTGCCAACCACACCACCGAGCGCTTGGCCGCTACGCTGACGCTCGCACGCCATAACGTAAAGTAGTTCATCGCCATCAACTACTTCGCCGCGATGATCGACCATGACAATGCGGTCACCATCGCCATCGAAAGCAATCCCGAGATCGGCTTTCTCAGCCAATACACGCTGCTGCAATGACTCGGGATGCGTTGAGCCGACCCCATCGTTGATGTTCTGACCGTTGGGCTCGCAAGCATGACGAATCACCGTAGCGCCGAGCTCATCGAACACCGCAGGGCCGACCTGATAGGTCGCGCCATGCGCGCCATCAATGACAATTTTCAGGCCCCGCAACGACAAATGGTAGGGAAAGGTCGATTTGCAAAACTCGACATAGCGGCCACGCGCATCCTCTTGGCGCGTAACCTTGCCCAGTAAATCTGGGTTGTCGATGCGCATCTCTTGATCAAGCCAGGACTCGATGCTGAGCTCAACGGCATCATCTAATTTGCGGCCATCAGGGCCGAAAAACTTAATGCCATTATCGTAATAAGGATTGTGTGATGCAGAAATTACGATACCCGCGCTGGCATGAAAAGCGCGCGTTAAGTGCGCAACCGCGGGCGTTGGAATGGGACCCAGCAAGCGTACACTGACGCCCGCTGCAGATAGACCCGCCTCTAGTGCCGCCTCAAATAAATAGCCCGATAAGCGCGTATCTTTTCCGACCACCACTGACGGATTTTCGGTTTTTGCCGCCATCGCGCGGCCAGCCGCCCAGCCCAGCTTAAGGGCAAACTCTGGCGTGATGGGATACTGCCCAACCAAACCGCGCACACCGTCGGTACCAAAATATTTTCTGCTCATAATCTTCCTTAATGTTATGCAGTGGATTGTGCTTGCCACAGCGCCAGTGCATCGGCTGTCTCGCGTACATCATGGCTACGAATAATACGGGCACCCCGCTCAACCGCCAAGACGGCGGCGGCCACACCAGCCGATACACGCGCCTCTACTGGCGCACCGCCCAAGATTTGACCGAGCATGGATTTTCGCGACATGCCGATTAGTAATGGGCCGCCGAGCGCGTGTAAGCGATGCAGATTCTTGAGCAAACTGAGGTTGTGACTGAGTGTTTTACCAAAACCAAAGCCCGGATCAAATAGCAATCGCTCGCGGGCAATGCCAGCATCGACACAGGCCGCGGCACGTTGCTGCAAAAATGCTATGACTTCATCGCTAACACTGTCGTAATGCGGGCGCTGCTGCATGGTGTCGGGCTCGCCTTGCATATGCATAAGGCATATTGGCAGCGCTGTCGCCGCCGCCGCGCTCAGCGCACCAGGACGCTGCAACGCACGCACATCATTGATCAAACCAGCACCAGCCGCTGCGCCAGCGGTGATTAGCTCAGGCGTTGAAGTATCAAGGGAAATAATAATGTCGAGGCGCTGATAAATTGCCTCCAGCACGGGCAGCACACGCTCTAGCTCTTCTGCGCTAGACACGAAGGCTGCCCCAGGGCGCGTGCTCTCACCGCCAATATCGATGATTTTCGCGCCGTCGCGGAGCATCTGCTCAGCTTGACGCAAGGCGGCATCGACGCGCGTGTAACGACCACCATCGGAAAATGAATCAGGGGTGACATTGAGCACCCCCATGACCACGGGCTGCGACAGATCTAAGTCGCGCCCACCGCAGTGCAAAACTGTCACTGCGGATTGCTCATTACGTCAGACTGCATCCGCTGCCGGCGTCGTGGATTCGGCAGGCTCATCTTTGCTTTCAGGCGTAGATGTCGTACTGCCACCACTGCCAGAGTCGCTATCGGTCCAGCCGTTGGGCGGACGAACTTCACGCCGCGCCATCAAATCATCTATTTGCGGAGCGTCGATGGTCTCGTACTTCATCAATGCTTCAGCCATGCTATCGAGGATGTCGCGATTACTCACCAGCATCTCGCGCGCCCTGGCGTAGCAACGATCGATGACCGAGCGCACTTCCACATCGATAGCGATAGCGGTTTGGCTAGACACATTTTTGTGTTGCGTCACCGAGCGCCCCAAGAACACTTCGCCTTCGTCTTCTTCGTAGAGTAATGGCCCGAGCTTTTCCGACAAGCCCCATTTGGTGACCATATTGCGCGCCAGCTCAGTAGCACGCTGAATGTCATTGCTCGCGCCAGTGGTGACGCCCTCAAAACCCAGCGTCAGCTCTTCAGCAATACGCCCGCCGAACAAGGAGCAGATATTGCCTTCGATGCCGCGCTTTGACATGGAATAGCGGTCTTCTTCCGGCAAGAACATGGTTACGCCAAGGGCACGACCGCGCGGAATAATGGAGACTTTGTAGACCGGGTCATGCTCAGGCACGAGACGACCGACAATGGCATGGCCGGCCTCGTGGAATGCTGTATTGAGCTTCTCTTTCTCTGACATCACCATGGATTTGCGCTCAGCGCCCATCATGATTTTGTCTTTGGCTTTCTCAAACTCATTCATGCTGACTTGCTTGAGATTGCTACGCGCAGCAAATAGTGCGGCCTCGTTTACTAAGTTGGCGAGGTCTGCGCCCGAAAAGCCCGGCGTACTGCGCGCCAAGGTGTTGGGTACAACATCGTTGCCCATTGGAATTTTGCGCATATGGACACGTAAGATTTGTTCACGACCACGCACATCGGGCAGACCAACGACAACTTGACGGTCAAAACGGCCGGGGCGCAGCAACGCAGTATCGAGCACATCAGGACGGTTAGTAGCCGCAATGACGATGACGCCTTCGTTGCCTTCAAAGCCATCCATTTCGACCAATAGTTGGTTCAGAGTTTGCTCGCGCTCATCGTGACCGCCGCCCATGCCGGCACCGCGATGACGACCGACCGCGTCGATTTCATCAATGAAAATAATGCACGGAGCCTGCTTCTTGGCCTGCTCGAACATGTCGCGTACACGACTAGCGCCGACGCCGACAAACATCTCGACAAAATCCGAGCCAGAGATGCTGAAGAACGGCACTTTCGCCTCACCAGCAATAGCTTTCGCTAGCAACGTTTTACCGGTGCCGGGCTGGCCAACCATGAGAATGCCGCGCGGAATTCGGCCGCCCAGATTTTGGAACTTGCCAGGATCGCGTAAGAACTCAACGACTTCGCTGACCTCCTCTTTGGCTTCGTCGCAACCGGCGACATCGGCAAAGGTGACTTTAATTTGATCTTCGGTGAGCTGGCGTGCGCGTGACTTGCCAAAGCTCATGGGGTTGCCGCGACCACCGCCACCGCCCATGCCACCGCCCATTTTGCGCGACAAAAACACAAACAGCGCAACCATCAGCAAAATAGGAAATGCCGCCACCAATAGCTGTGACAACATGCCTTGCTGTTCAGGCGCAGCACCGACCACAGTGACTTTTTGGCGCAGCAACTGATTGATTAAATCTTTATCTTCAGCCGGCGGGCGCACGGTTTCAAACTTTTGGCCACTTTCACGCTGACCGGTAATCAGATCAGGCTGGATACGCACGCTTTGAATCTCGCCAGCATCGACTGCCGCGACGAAGTCGCTGTAATTCATGGCTTGGCTAGGTGCTTTTTGGCCGAAATTACCGAACACATAGGCCAGAGCCCCTGCAATCAGTAACCACACCACGATGTTTTTGCCGAAATCGTTCACGCGACAACCTCCAGGTCAACCGACCTTGTTGTGACAGCTTGAAGCTGTCGGGAGTGATGGACTATCCACCACTTAGGCGGAGCGAAAACCGCTCGCCACTAAATACACTTCTCGCGAACGTGCTCGCGAAGCAGCAGGCTTACGCGCCTTCAACACGGCAAAGTGTTGCAAGATTGCTCGCCGATATTCCTCATAGCCCTCGCCCTGAAAAACCTTGATGACAAAGGTGCCTTTCGGGCGCAAAACCTGTGCTGCCATGTCTAGTGCTAGTTCACACAAATACATGGCACGCGGCAAGTCTACTGATGTGTTACCAGTCATATTGGGGGCCATATCGCAAATTACAAGGTCCATGAGCTCGCCTTTGAGCTCGGCCATGATGGCATCGTTAACACTCTGCTCGCGAAAATCACCGAGCACGAAGGTGACATCAGGCAACGCATCCATAGGCAAAATATCCGTGGCGATGACTTTGCCGCGTCCATCCATGATGCGACCGGCAACTTGACACCAACTTCCCGGCGCGGAGCCTAGGTCTAAGATGTTCATGCCAGGGCGTATGAGCTTATCTTTTTCCTGCAACTCTAAGAGCTTATAACTAGCACGCGAACGATAACCGTCCTGCCATGCTTTCTGTACATAATGGTCGTCGAGATGCTCCTGCATCCACACCTTGCTACGGCCACTGAGTTTGCGATTTGTGATTTTTGTAGCCATAACACCAATAACACTGCAGACAACGACAGAAAAACAGGAACTAGCGCCGACAACCCGCTAGAATAGGCACTCTTTTTACCAGAATTCGGCGAGTTTTGCCCTGCTAAATGCAGGCAGCCGCCCCAAAGCTGAGGTTATCGTGAGCTTGTCCACTGCTGAGAAAAAACGTTTGCGCCAAATTGGCCACAATTTAAATCCGTTGGTACAGCTTGGCGGCAATGGTTTAACCGAGGCGGTCTTGGCCGAGATCGATGCGCGCCTAGAAGACCATGAGCTGATTAAAGTGCGTGTTGGTGGTGAGGATCGCGCGGCGCGCACCGAGGCAATCACCGAGATTGCTCGTGCTACGCATTCCGAAGTTGCTCAGAGTATTGGTAAGTTAGTGCTGCTGTATCGTCCAGCTAAGCGCCCAGACCCCAAGCTCTCGAACCTGCTGCGCGCGCTGGTCTAAGACGCTCAATAAGCCGCGCTTTTGCCATGAAGGCGCGACTACGCTTGTTATCTTTTGCTTATCGCCAGATGCGCAGCGGGCTTAGCTTGGTCGCGTCAACCATGCCAGCAACTTAGTTAACGCCACATGCATGTCGTCGTAGGCGGTTTTTGGCCAGTGCAACAGCGTCTCAGCCGACTGCACTGCCGGCCCTGCCGCGAGGTCATCGGCGCAATGAGCCAGCAGCGCCTCCACACCAGCCGGCAATATCTCTAAGTGACACTGCAGAGCTAAGGCACGCTCGCCAAGCAATGCCGCCTGCACGGTGCAGGCACTACTGCTGGCTAGTAGCTTTGCGCCTGCTGGCAGCGAAAAACACTCGCCATGCCAATGCAATACGCACAAATCATTCAGCACCGCCGGTACGGCTGCCGCCGCCTCAGCGCCTGACAAGTTAAACCAACCGATTTCTCGCACTGTGTTTTGCGTGACTTCGCCACCTAAACACAGGCTCATTTGCTGGGCGCCCAAACAAATACCCAAAGTCGGCACGCCGCGCGTGATGGCCTCGAGCAAGTATGCACGCTCATCGGCAAGCCATGGATAGTGTTCGGTATCATGCACACTCATGGGGCCACCCATACACACCAGCAGATCCATACCGTCTAGCGGCGGCAACTCTGCGCTGCTTTCGTACCATGCAGTAGTGGTGACTTCAGCCCCTTGTGCCGCGAGCCAATCGGCAATAAACCCCGCTCCTTCAAACACCACATGCTGGAGAATATGCGCACGCTTGATGCTCATGACAAACGACTCATTGGGCGTAAATTAGGCGTACTGAGCATTTAGGCTATAGGTAACCGTGAGCGATGCTTCGGCCAAGACATGCTCGAACATGGCCGCACGCACCTGAGAAATATCAGCGCGCATCGGCACGGCAAGATCAGCAATGGACAAGGCATAGACGCTAAACACATAACGATGCACGCGCTCATCATTGAATGGCGGCCATGGACCATCGTAACCAGCATAATTGCCGCGCATAGCGGAGTCTTCGGCAAACCAAGCGGTGTAGTCGTTTAGGCCGCGCAAGCCGACTGGACCATAACCTGCCGGCTTACCGCCAACGATTAGGCCGCAGCTATCAGCGCCCGCTTCTAGGCCGGCATAGTGCGCAGGCACATTGGCCAATACCCAGTGCACGAATTCGCCACGTGGATAGTCGGCAGGCACGCTGACATCGCTACGATTAACTAACTCTTTTGAGGCTGGCGCGTCAGGATCTACACAGAGAATAACGAACGATTGCGTGCCATCGGGCACATCGCTCCAGCTCAATGGCGGACTGACATTAGCGCCGGGCACCGGACCGTCCGAGGAACGAACGCCTAAAGCAAACTCAGCCGGCATAGGCTGACCATCGACTAGCTCAGAGCTGCTAAGGCGCATGATGATTCCTCGTTATTCGTAGCGAACCGCCACGACTTCGTATTCGACTGTACCACCGGGCGTTTCGATCAATGCTTCCTCACCCTTGCTTTTGCCAATCAGGCCGCGGGCAATCGGCGAGTTCACTGAAATTTTACCGATTTTAAAGTCGGCTTCGTCATCTCCGACTATGTGGTAGGTCCTGGCTTCGCCAGTATCGACATTTTCAATATCGACGGTCGAGCCGAAAATCACCTTGCCAGTTTTCGGCATTAGCTTGATGTCGATGATTTGCGCATTCGACAACTTACCTTCGATGTCCTGAAGACGGCCTTCGATAAAGCCTTGCTGCTCACGCGCGGCATGGTACTCGGCATTTTCTTTCAAATCGCCGTGCGCACGCGCTTCCGCTATCGCCGCCACCACCGCTGGGCGATCGGTGAATTTCAACTTATTGAGTTCAGCCTTTAGCGCCTCAGCGCCTTCAACCGTCATCGGATAACGTTGCATATCAAAGTCCTTCGTGAAGATCCTGTAAGCGACGCACGGTCAGCGGGTCAGTCGAGCGCAGTGACTGGCTGACCGCTTCGGCACCGCTGAGCGTAGTCGTGTAATAGACCTTGCCTTGCAATGCGCTGCGACGTATGGAGAACGAGTCCTCCTGCGCCTGCTTACCTTCCGTGGTGTTGATAATGAAGTTGATTTCGCCATTCTTCAACATATCAACGATGTGTGGACGACCTTCGGTCACTTTATTGACGCGCTGGCAGGCAATACCGGCGGCGGCAAGCACTTTTTGTGTGCCACTGGTGGCCACCAACGTGAAGCCCAGCGAGACCAACTCACCCGCTACGCGCGAGACATGCGGCTTGTCGGAATCACGCACCGATAAAAACACACGGCCCTTGGTCGGCAGGCGCTCATTGGAGCCCAATACCGCCTTGTGGAAAGCCTCAGCAAAGGTGGCACCGGAGCCCATCACTTCACCGGTCGATTTCATTTCTGGGCCAAGAATAGGGTCAACGCCCGGGAACTTCGCGAACGGGAACACCGCCTCTTTCACGCTGTAATAGTTCGGGATGATTTCCTTGGTGAAGCCCTGATCCTGCAAGGACTGACCGGCCATGCAGCGAGCCGCTATTTTGGCCAGCGAAACACCGATGCACTTGGAGACAAACGGCACGGTGCGCGAGGCACGCGGGTTCACTTCAAGCACATACACATCGTTGCCTTTAACGGCAAACTGTACGTTCATTAGGCCGATCACGCCAAGTTCGCGCGCCATGCTTTCAGTCTGCACGCGCATCACATCCTGCAGTTCAGCAGAGAGGTTATACGGCGGCAATGAGCAGGCGGAGTCGCCCGAGTGAATGCCGGCTTGCTCGATGTGCTGCATGATGCCGCCGATGACCACGGTTTTGCCGTCGCTGACGCAGTCGACATCAATTTCGATGGCGTCGTCTAGGAAGCGATCGAGCAATACCGGCGACTAATTCGAGGCGCTCACGGCTTCGCGCAGATAACGCGCCAGCTCGGCATCATTGAAGACGATTTCCATGGCGCGACCGCCGAGCACATAGCTTGGGCGCACCACCAGCGGATAGCCCACTTCCGAGGCCAGCAATAAGCCCTCTTCGGTTGAGCGCGCCAGACGGTTGGGCGGTTGCAGCAGATTTAAGCGCTCAACCATTTGCTGGAAGCGCTCGCGATCTTCGGCACGGTCGATGGCATCAGGTGAGGTACCGATGATTGGCACGCCAGCCGCTTCGAGTGCGCGCGCCAACTTCAGTGGCGTTTGTCCACCGTACTGCACGATCACGCCTTTAGGCTTCTCTAGCGCAGCAATTTCCAACACATCTTCCAATGTCACCGGTTCAAAATACAGGCGATCGGAGGTGTCGTAGTCAGTCGATACGGTCTCGGGATTACAGTTAATCATGATGGTTTCATAACCATCTTCGCGCATCGCCAAGGCCGCATGTACGCAGCAATAGTCGAACTCAATGCCCTGGCCAATACGGTTTGGACCGCCACCCAAAACCATGATCTTGTCACGGTTGCTGGGCTCGGCTTCGCAGGTCTCTTCGTACGTCGAGTACATATAGGCCGTGCTGGTGGCGAACTCAGCCGCGCAGGTATCGACACGCTTATAGACCGGCCGAACACCTTGACTCCAGCGCCGCTTACGTAGCTCCTGCTCCGACACGCCAATGAGCGTGGCCAAGCGACTATCAGCAAAGCCCTTGCGCTTAAACTGCCACATGGCATCACGGTCAAGCCCAGCAAAACCAAGCTGCGTGACCTGCGCTTCGGCCTTAATGATGTCTTCGATTTGCACCAAAAACCAAGGATCAACGCTGGTTAAACGATGTACTTCGTCAATGCTTAGGCCCATCCGGAAAGCATCGCCGATATACCAAATGCGGTCAGGGCCAGGATGCGACAGCTCATTACGCAGCTTAGTATCGGCATTGGGGTCGGTCTGATCGAGCACTGGCGTGAAGCCGTCGACGCCGACTTCAAGGCCACGCAAGGCTTTCTGTAAGGACTCTTGGAAGGTTCGGCCAATCGCCATAACCTCACCAACAGACTTCATTTGCGTGGTTAGGCGCGGCTCGGCCTGAGCAAATTTCTCGAAATTGAAACGCGGAATCTTAGTAACAATATAGTCGATTGATGGCTCAAATGACGCCGGCGTCAGACCGCCGGTGATGTCATTTTTCAACTCATCGAGCGTGTAGCCAATGGCTAATTTAGCCGCCACTCTGGCAATCGGGAAGCCAGTAGCTTTTGATGCCAGCGCCGATGAACGCGACACGCGTGGATTCATCTCGATGACCACCATGCGGCCATCTTCTGGATTGATACCAAATTGCACGTTGGAGCCGCCGGTTTCCACACCAATTTCACGCAGTACCGCGCACGAAGCGTCGCGCATGATTTGATATTCTTTGTCGGTCAGCGTTTGCGCCGGCGCCACGGTAATCGAGTCGCCGGTGTGCACGCCCATGGCATCGAAGTTCTCGATGGCGCAGACAATAATGCAGTTGTCGTTGCGGTCACGCACGACTTCCATTTCGTACTCTTTCCAACCAATCAACGACTCATCGATGAGTAGTTCATTAGTTGGCGATAAATCGAGGCCGCGCTCGCAAATCTCGATGAACTCTTCGCGATTGTAGGCAATGCCACCACCGGAGCCGCCCATGGTGAAGGACGGGCGAATAATCGATGGGAAGCCTGTGTCTTCTAACACCGCAAAAGCTTCTTCCATATTAGTGGCGATGCCAGCGCGCGGGCATTCAAGACCAATACGACGCATGGCGAGGTCAAACAGTCGGCGATCTTCAGCCATACGAATGGCTTCTTTTGATGCGCCAATCAACTCCACACCAAACTTCGCCAAAACGCCCTGCTTATCCAGTTCAAGCGCACAGTTCAGTGCAGTCTGGCCACCCATGGTGGGCAGTAACGCATCGGGGCGTTCTTTTTCGATGATTTGCGCCACGGTCTGCCAGGTGATCGGCTCGATGTATGTCGAGTCGGCCATCGACGGATCGGTCATGATGGTGGCTGGGTTGGAGTTCACCAAAATGACGCGGTAGCCCTCTTCGCGCAGGGCTTTACAGGCTTGCGCGCCGGAGTAATCGAACTCGCAGGCTTGGCCAATAACAATCGGACCCGCGCCGATGATGAGAATGCTTTGGATATCAGTACGCTTTGGCATGTCTTACTTCCGAGCCTGCATCAATTCAAAAAAGTGGTCGAACAAGGGCTGCGCATCGTTCGGGCCGGGACTGGCTTCGGGGTGACCCTGGAAGCTAAACGCCGGCTTATCGGTGCGATGTATGCCTTGCAGCGAACCATCGAATAGCGATTTATGGGTTACGCGCAGTGTCGCGGGCAACGACGCCTCATCAACAGCGAAACCGTGGTTTTGGCTGGTGATCATGACGCGGCCAGCATCGATGTCTTGCACCGGATGGTTGGCGCCATGATGACCAAATTTCATTTTCATGGTTTTCGCGCCAGAGGCCAGCGCCAACAGCTGATGGCCTAAGCAAATGCCGAACACGGGGATGTCTGTTTCTAAAAAAGTCTTGATGGCCGCGATGGCGTAATCACATGGCTCGGGGTCGCCAGGGCCATTGGAAAGGAAAATGCCATCGGGGTTCATCGCCAGCACATCAGCAGCCGAGGTCTTCGCCGGCACCACAATGAGCTCACAGCCACGATCAGCCAATAGACGTAAGATGTTGTGTTTGACGCCGAAATCGTACGCCACAACCTTAAAGCGCGGCGCGGCGGTTGGCGTGCTGTAGCCGCCGGACAAAGTCCAGCTGCCTTGCGTCCACGGGTAAGCTTCTTTTGCTGAAACCACCTGTGCCAGGTCAGCACCCTTTAAGCTGGGCACTTGCTTAGCGCTAGCGATGGCCGCCTCAACAGCACCCTCGACTTCTGCTGCAGCACCAGCAACGATGACGCCATTCTGTGCGCCTTTTTCGCGCAAGATACGGGTTAGGCGACGTGTGTCGATCTCAGCAATGGCAACCACACCATGGCGCAGAAGATACTGCGGCAAGGTCTCGGTCATGCGCCAGTTGCTAGCCAACATTGAGCTGTCGCGAATAATCAAACCCGCCGCCCAAACCTGCGTCGACTCGTTATCTTCGTTATTTACACCGGTATTGCCGATATGCGGATAGGTCAACGTGACCATTTGCTGGCAATACGATGGGTCCGTGAGAATTTCTTGATAGCCGGTCATGGCGGTGTTGAACACCACTTCGCCAGACGACTGACCATCTGCACCGATTGATACGCCTTTGAAAACACTTCCGTCTTCTAGCGCGAGAATGGCAACGTTGCTCAAACCGACCTCCACACAACGATTTTAGTTAAGCGCGCGTGCAAAAAAACGAGAAGCGATGACCATCCTTCTCGTTGTATCCATATAGGCTGCACGCTGGCACGATTTGAAGCGGCATTCTACGCAGATGACCGCGCGCTGTCCAACCAAAGGCGCGCTGAAAACACGCAATTAAAGAGCGGCAAAACCTGAGATCGCACGACACTCATGCCTATAAAAAGCACGAAATAGACCTGCCTACCTAAAAAGCAGGCGGGCGAAGCACGACTCACGATAAGCCGAGCACGTCTTGCATGGAGTACAGCGCGGGGGTTTGCGCAACGCTTTCTGACGCGAGCCAACAAGCCGCACGCACCGCGCCCGTGGCGAAATTTGCGCGGTTAGTGGCGAC
>JBDSQT010000185.1:0-11207 GCA_039929665.1 Paraperlucidibaca sp. | reverse complement strand
TTCGGCGACCAAGGCCGCCTCGCCCGGCTCAGCTTGCAGATATACCTCAGCACCGACCGGATACCACAGCCAATGCTCGCTATCGCTTTGCAGTAATGAGGCCTCCGAAATGGCCGCCACCGGGCGTATGCCCTGCTCATGGAATAGACTCAACCATTGCTGCATATAGGCCAAGCTAATGCCGCGCGCGAGCACAGAGTGCTCATCGATTTCGGTTAATGACCATTGCAGGCGTTCGAAATCCTCTCCTAGTTGCTCTTCAGCTAAGGCCACCAAGCTATTACCCGCTTCCTTGCGCTGACGCGCGGTGGCTTCAATGACTAGCGCTATATCGACACCCACTGGCGTGACCATCACCACCGGCACATCAGCAGTGGCCATCAGCTCTTGGGCAATAGCATCAATGGCTTTCCACGTGCCCATGCGCTGCCATTGACCGGCGGAGTAAGACACTGCAGCAATATCACCGCCGGCAAGCGCCGGGAGTCGTAAAAACAGCCTTTCCATTAAGGAGCATCCTTTTGTTCTTCTGGCGGCTCACCGCTGTTTTCTGGAGGTGGCTTAATATCTGGAACCCACGATGGATTGCGCTCTACAGCAATGACATCGAGTAAGCGTGACGTACGTCGCGCAATTAGCGTCCATTGTAGCCGCTCTCGGTCGCCAAAGCGTACTCGCGTGTACAACTCAAAATAGCGCGAACGGACATCGAGTAACGCTGTCAATACCGCCCGAACATCGCTGCTAACACCATTAAATACTGGATTATCGAGAAATTCCGCCAATGATTTCCAACCAGCCGCCGGACGTGATTTGAGTAGCTCAACGGCAGAGGCTGGCGCTAGGCCAGGGACTAATGCCTCCAAAATGCCGGGCGAGATAAAGTTCACATTCATCTTCGTGGCGGCGGTAGGCAATACCGTGACATAGGCTGATAAAGCCCGCATCGTCTCGCGGTTATAGCCACGCACCAAACGCAGCTCATCAAAGGTACTTAAGGCGCGGTTGGCCGCACGATACGGCACATCAAGGCGTAAGTAATAATCATCTTCGGCACCCGCTGCCGACAACGGCTGTGAGTCGGCATCGAGCCAGTCGACTAAGCTATCGGCGAGTTCAGGCGGCAGCAGCAGCTGGCTTAATAAGCGCCGATAAAAAAACTGTGCAGATTGATTAACGCTACCACCGGTGACCAAGCTATTGAGGTTGAAGCGCGCCTGCGCATCGCTCAACGCCGGCAAAATCAAACCGCCAGGCACTGGAAATGGCGGAAATGGCTGCGCCCAATCCTCACCTGGATGATCAACCAACATGCCCTGACGGCCATCCTCACGCAGCGCCGCCATGGCAAATAACGCAGCGCCATGATTGTATTGCGCGACTTGATCGAGTTGCAGCTCGCCAGCTAACTCGCGCTGCACGCGAGCCTGACGCTCTATGATCGTGGTCACTAATACGGTGGCCAACGCGGCAATAAGCAGCATGGTCAGCAACGCCACGCCACGCTGTTTTATCCGCAATCTAACCCGCCGCATTGTCATTATCCGGCAATAAATAGATGCGACGAATATTACCCCAAGGAGGTACATCAAGCTCTAAATTGACCAGTGCCGGTGCGCCTTGGTTAAGCACTGCACCACTTATGCCGGTAGCGCCTGAGCTAGTCGGGGGCCAAACCTCCTCAACACGACTGGCATTACTTGAACGCACGCGCCAGCGTAGTTTATTGAGCTTTGGCCCAATCGGCGACTCAATGGGCTTAAGCCCAGGCAAGCGGTCTAATGTCAGCCACGTTAGACGCCAGAGTTGTTTGCCGCGCATCTCGTAGCGCACCCGCAACATGTCACTGCGAGGTTTATCGAGAGGGTTGCTCAAGCCGCGGCGAGTGAACTCCAGCGCACCACTGGCGGTAAGCACAAACGGCGGGAGTGCATCACCTAGCTCATCGCGAATCGGTCGGTCTACCCATTGCGCTAAATCGTTAGCAATAACGGACTGCATACGTTCGAGCGACAGCAGCTCCTTTTGCTTATCATTGAGACGCTCGGCGGTACGGCTAGTGCCACTTAAAAAGCTAAAAGCGCCAACGCTGAGCAAGGCCATGATGGTGATAGCGACCAGCAACTCAATCAGCGTAAAGCCACGGGCGGAGATCGGCTTAACCATTATTAAAGCGCCCAATAAAGCCAACGACATCGACCAGCGGCGAGCCACTTTCGCCGCTGACGGGGTCGTAGCTGCTAACTTTCACTTCCATGCTGCGCACATCGGGGCTAGGCGTAGTGCCCGCGGTCATGACGATTAGCCAATCGCGCCCGGCCATCACCGTGTTGGTTTCAGAGTTGCCCAAATCGGGTAACTGACCCGCGCTTTGCAGGTCGGTGAGGGTATTAGTGGCTACCCAGTGCGCGATTAAACGATCTTCTAGGCTGGCGGCTTGACGAGTTTGCTCGCGAGTCTGCGTCAGTAGCGTGAGCGCCACGATGCCAAAAATAGCCATCGCCACCAAGACTTCGATCAGCGTGAAGCCCCGTGAGCGCACAGCGGTTTTTGACCGAGCAGATGGCGTCTTAATAGTTTGCTGAAGCGCCACGGCCATCTCCCTGCGATGCCGGTGTATCTTCAGCAAAACGCGTGTCGCCTAGATCATTAATCAGCAGCCTCAACGGCACAATGCGCGTGTCATCGCGCGAGCTAATGCTCAACTCGCCCGGTGTCGCCTCTCCGCTCGACAGCAATAACATATCGGGCAGCACGGCACCTTCGATCGGTTCAGCACTGGCAATGCTTTGCGAGACACCCGCATCACGCCAGAGATAGCTGATGCCGAGTGTTTCCTGAGGCTTTAGCGCCGGGTCAGTGTCGATGCTGAACCATTGCTGACGGGTTTTATCGAAGCGTAAAAACCGATAGCCCTCGGGTAATAATTGCAGACCAACTTCGAGTTGATCAGTTTCCGCCAATAGGCGCGCATAACCAACTTTTGCTTGCAGGCGTTCGCGTTCTTGTTGCACGCGACGAGCCGGATCGGAGGGGTTCAAGCTAACTACCGCGACGCCCATCAGCACGGCCATCAAGACGATGACCAGCAACACCTCAATTAAGGTGAAGCCTGACTGCTGCGGGCGCGCCATGCGTTTCATTCGAAATAGATATCCGCGGCGTAACCTTCGCCGCCCTCGGCGTTATCGGCACCCAAGGAGTAGAGATCGTAAGGCTTACCATCGCTGCCGGGGGCAATGTATTGCACGGAGTTGTCCCAAGAGTCGACAGGTGCACGCCGCAAATAGCCGCCATCGGGGAAAACGCGGGCTTCTGGTGAGCGTGTGGTCAAGGCCTCTAAGCCCTCTTCGGTGCTGGGATAACGGTAGTTATCGAGCTTATAGAGCTCCAGCGCATTGGCTACGGCGCTCAAGCTAGCCTTGGTCGAGGTCACCCGCGCTTGGTCATCCTTGCCGACGACATTGGGCACAATAATCAGCGCCAAAATACCGATGATGGCAACCACCACCATGACTTCAATCAGGGTAAAACCCGCTTGCGCGGAAAAACGACGAGCTCGCATAATCACTCCACTAATTCACTAAGTTATTCATCTGTACAATCGGCAACATGATGGCTAGGACAATCACCAGCACCACGCCGGCCATCATCAACAACATCATAGGCTCAAACAAACCCACAAGCGTACTAATGCTGCCGGTCAGGGCGCGCTCTTGCATCTGCCCGGTACGCAGCAACATATCGTCGAGCTCGCCGCTGGCCTCACCGCTGGCGATCATATTGGTCATCATCGGTGGAAATAGCTTGGATTGCTCAATAGCTGGCGCCAAGCGTCCGCCCTCGGTAACACGATCAGCCGCCATGGCCACCGCTTCGCGCATGGGCAAATTATCCACGACGTCGGCGGCTATACGCAACGCATCAACCAGTGGCACGCCACTACGCGTGAGAATGGCTAAGGTGCTAACAAAGCGTGCTGCTTGCGAGTCACGAATGAGCCTACCCGCCACCGGTACACGCAACATAAAAGCATGCCAGCGATAGCGCATGGCAGGCTTTTGCAGCATTCGATAAGCGACATAGCTAAGGCCTAAACCAAGAAGTATTAACACGCCCAAGGACTCTTTAAGGAAGTCGCTGGTGGCAATCAATAGCTGAGTAATTAACGGTAAGGCCTGGCCTTGGTTATCAAAGACCTTGACGATATCGGGTACTACATAGGTCAATAAGCCAATCACAATCAGCAGTGATAACACGGTGAGAATGGCCGGATAGACTAACGCGCCCTGCACTTTGCGGCGCGTCTCGTAGCGTGATTCGGTGTAGTCGGCTAGGCGGTTTAGCACCAAGTCCAAATGCCCAGCGCGCTCGCCGGCTGCCACCGTGGCGCGATATAAGGATGGAAATGCGTGGGGAAACTCGGCCAAGCTCTGCGCCAGCGTATAGCCTTCAACGACTTTTGAGCGCACCCCAGTGAGCAGGCGTTTGACGGTCGATTTTTCCGACTGTTGTGCGACCGAGCGCAAGGAATCATCGAGCGTTAAGCCGGCCTGAACCAGCGTTGCTAATTGACGCGTGATGAGCGCTAGATCTTGCGCACTGAGTGTCGGCTTAAAGAACGAGAAGGAGGTGCCTGCTTGTTGAGCGGCTGGTTTTTCGCTAGCGCTATTGACCGAAATCGGCACCAGCTGACGCTCGCGTAATAGCGAGCGAGCATGGCGCAGACTGTCGGCATCGATTACCCCTTTGCGGCGTTTTCCCTGCGGATCAACCCCTACGTAATCGAATGCCGCCATAGCTTAATCTTCTCTGGTTACGCGCAGCACCTCATCCAATGATGTGATGCCAGATAGCACTTTGACCATGCCATCTTGGCGAATACTCGGGCCGTGGGCGCGAGCTTCTGCTTCGAGCTCTTGTTCGAGGCTGCGCTCATGAATCAACCGACGCAGCGTATCATTGATGGGTACAACTTCGTAGATGCCAGTACGGCCTTTATAGCCGCGTTGGTTACATTGTGCGCAACCAGTTGAACGATAAATTGTTGGCGCATCCGCGGCATCGACACCCAGTAATGCGCACTCTGCTTTATCAGCGACATGTTCCTCACGACACGCGGGGCAAAGCACACGAACTAAGCGCTGAGCGACCACACCAATCAGTGATGACGACAGTAAAAATGGCTCCACACCCATATCAACCAAGCGTGTTACGGCGCCAACGGCTGAGTTAGTGTGCAGCGTCGATAGCACTAAGTGACCGGTCAGCGAGGCCTGTACGGCAATTTCAGCCGTTTCGCGGTCTCGAATTTCACCAACCATCACCACATCGGGGTCTTGGCGTAAAATCGCACGCAGGCCGCGCGAAAAAGTCATCTCAACCTTGGTATTGACCTGAGTTTGACCTATCCCATCGAGCTGATATTCGATGGGATCTTCAACGGTCAAAATATTGCGGCTGTGATCATTGAGCTCGGTGATCGAGGCATAAAGCGACGTGGTTTTACCTGAACCTGTTGGGCCAGTGACCAGCAAAATGCCATGTGGCTTGGCAATTAAGGCCTGCAAATTGACATGATCATGATCAGCCAAACCAAGGCTTGAGAGGTTCAAGCGGCCAGCTTGTTTGTCGAGCAAACGCAGCACCACTCGCTCACCGGCGCTCGATGGCATGGTCGACACCCGCACATCGACTTCACGACCAGCAAGGCGCACAGAAATGCGGCCATCTTGCGGCACGCGCTTCTCAGCAATGTCTAAACGCGCCATGACTTTAATACGCGAGACTAATAGCGGTGCCAACTCGCGGCGCGGCTGCAGCACTTCACGCAATACGCCATCGATGCGCAAACGCACAGTCAGCCGGCGCTCGAAAGTTTCAATATGAATATCCGAGGCGTTTTCGCGTACGGCTTCTTGCAAAATTGCGTTTATCAGGCGAATGATCGGCGCATCATCCTCCTGTTCCATCAAATCTTCAGTCTCAGGCACCATGTCGGCCAAGCTTTCTAAGTCGATATGATCGCTAATGCCTTCAGCGGCCTGCATCGAGTCGCCAGCATCGCCTTGATAGCTGCGCGACAAGGCCTCATTGAATTGACCTTCGGAGACTGGGCGGCAATACACTGGGCGGCCAAGCAGGCGTCTGGCCTCAGCTAATGAGCTGAGCTTCCAGTCTGGGCGCGCCAATAAACACCAGCTTTCTTCTGATTCGATATGCAGCACTAGGCCGTTACGCTTCGCAAAGCTATAAGGCAAGCGCGTTATGTTTGCTGGTTGCGGCCACGCGCTGGGTGTTTCTGAATGGGCTAAAGCAGTCATCATGCGATGAACACCTGTTGGAACATTAGTCTGCAGTCTACTGCAAGCAATCGTTGCTCAACAGTCGGACTGTGTTGGTGTTTTATTAAAATAGTACTTGCTGTGTATATCTGCTCGTTAATCGCACGAATAGCACAGGAGTTCGCGAGAGACAGTTGACGCTCTTAAGAGCCATGGCTATGATGCCGCCTCCCGAGAGGGCGCTTGATATATGGCTGGGTGGCAGAGTGGTCATGCAGCGGACTGCAACTCCGTGTACGCCGGTTCGATTCCGACCTCAGCCTCCATATCATCTCGCAACTCTCGACTGCCCCGATGGTGAAATCGGTAGACACAAGAGACTTAAAATCTCTCGACCGCAAGGTCATGCCGGTTCGATTCCGGCTCGGGGCACCATCATATACATCAGCTTCTAGCATAAGCGCCCTGCTTTCATGCCTGTCTATCTAATCTAAGCAAATACCAACCGATACCTTCCATGGCATCGGCTTTATGGCTATTGGGCTTAAGCTATTGCACCAGCACGCTTCGCCTGCGCAATCTCATCGACACTAAAGCCAGCCGCGCTCATCACGGCATCTGTATGTTCGCCCAGTGATACGCCGGTATAAGCATAATGTGCCTTGGTTTCGGAGAACTTGATGGGTGATGCCAGCTGACGCTGGGTTTGACCATTAGCCATGGGTACGTCTACCAAAAGCTCACGCGCTTGAATATGTGGATGCTCTGTCGACTCGTGGAAGCTCAACACCGGCTCAGTGCAAGAGTCGAGTGCGGCAAACACTGCCGACCATTCTGCATAGGTCTTTTTCTTCATCTCGATCTGAATATCGATCTTCAGCTGCGACACCACTTCAGGCTGCAGCATATTTAGGCCCAATGGCGCGAGCTCTGGGCGACCCAACGCGGCGCAAAATTGCATAAAGAATTGCGGCTCCAAGCCACCGACTGAGAAATAACGGCCATCGGCGGTTTCGTAGCAATCGTAGAAGCTGCCGCCATTGAGTTGGGTATCCTCGAGACCAGGCTGCGCGCCGCCATTAAGCGCACCTGGTGCGGTGAGTGCGTGCAAGCTGAAGGCGGCATCGGTCATGGAGATGTCGACATGCTGGCCAATGCCCGTGGCTTGGCGATGAATCACCGCGGCCAATAAGCCAATCACCGCGTGACAGGAGCCACCAGCGATGTCGGCGACTTGCACTGCCATCGGCGCAGGCCCCGAGGCTTTGCGGCCGTTGTAACCCAACACACCGGCAATGGCTAAATAGTTCATGTCGTGGCCAGCGCGGTTTTTATACGGGCCGGTTTGGCCATAGCCGGTGATCGAGACATAGATAATTTTCGGGTTGATGGCCTTTAAGGCGTCATAACCTACGCCCAAACGATCCATCACGCCGGGGCGAAATTGCTCAACGACGATGTCGTAGTCCGCCACTAAGCGCTTGACGACTTCAAGGCCGGCAGGCGATTTCATATCAATACCGATGGAGCGCTTTGAACGATTTAAATAGCCGTGCGCGGCAGAGTTTCCATCGCTAGCAATGGGCGGCAACATACGCACCATGTCGGGGCGTGATGGCGACTCAACACGCAATACTTCAGCGCCCATGTCGGCAAGCATTAGCGTGGCAAAAGGGCCTGGCAACAGCGCCGAGAAATCGAGTACTTTCAGGCCAGCGAGTGGACCAGACATAGCAATACCTCTGTTTATGTTTATTGACGATATGAGAAATGACTAAACGGTCAGCATGCTATTACGCTCATCCGCCACTGCCAATGACCAGAACGCTCATCGGATGACGCATTCAGCTAGCTATAGTCATTGCGCCGTGGTCTAGCTGGACGACATACTTTGATCAGAAAACTTCCCGAGCACGACGCTATGCTGTCTTTTTTACCCGCCCCGCTGCTGGGCTTTGTTGTGGCACTTTTACTTGTCATCTCCACACTCATGGCCTCCGTAGTGATTTTACTGATGAGCCCACTGAAACTTTTGTCTATTGTTTTTCCTCTGATTGGCCCACGTGTCCGCCGCGCTATTGCGGCCATCCAAGAGGCCTGGACTAGCACTAACTCAGGTATTTTTAAGCTACTGCCTGACTTAACGTGGGATATTCGGGGTCTCGCAGAGCTTCGCCGCGATCGTTGGTATTTTGTGGTCTCTAACCACCAATGCTGGATGGATATTTTGGCGGCATTTCATGTGCTCAATCGCCGCATTCCGCCACTTAAAATCTTCATCAAACAAGACCTGCTGTATGTGCCAGTGATTGGACTTGCGGTGTACACACTCGACTACCCGTTTATGAAGCGTTATAGCCGCGAACTGATTGCCAAGAAGCCGCATTTGCGCGGCAAAGACTTAGCCACCACGCGTAGTGCCTGTGAAAAATATAAAGGCTACCCGGTTAGCGTGATGAGTTATTTAGAAGGCACCCGCTTAACCTCGGCGAAAATGCTCGCTAGCCAGTCACCCTACCAGCGATTATTGCCACCAAAATCCGCCGGCGCAGCCTTTGTGCTTAATGCGCTGGGCTCTCAAATGGATACCGTACTGGACTTAACCATAGCCTATCCTGACGGCGTGCCGAGCTTTTGGGATTTCTGCTGTGGCCGTGTGCGACGCATCCTGGTTGATGTCGCCCTGCGCGATATTCCCGCACACTTCTGCCAGGGTAGCTTCGAAAACGATCCGGCCTTTCGCGAAGAGTTTGCGCAATGGGCGCAACAGATGTGGACAGAAAAAGATGAGTTACTTCTGACATGGCAGCGTGTCAACGATTAGACTAGTGGCCTGACTGATACTATTTGGAGATAAGCATGGCAGTATCGCAACCTGCAACATTTGATGAAACCTGGTCTGACGAGCGCATTGTCAGCTTTCTCGCGCACCAACCGCCGGCTGGCGAAAGTGCAGACTTTCATGTGCTCTACAATGCTTACAAACACATGCGTGTGACTGACTTTAAGACCCTATTGAGCCACTTTAACAGTGCAGGTCGCGATCTCCATGCGCGCAATGATCAAGGCCAGTCCTTGCTTGATATCGTACGCACGCACCCACAGTCCCAGGCTTTTGCTGAGTTACTCAGTGCATAGCGCCTTGACCATCTTGGCAGTCTGAGCAATGACTAATGGCCTCAAGCGCCGCGAGAGTGCGTTACTTCACGCCGGCACGCCACTCTTTGGTCAGTTCCACGATAGCCTGCTCAGAGTACAAGGCCAAAGTGATGCAAGCCTCGACGCATTTGGCCAGCCCAGAAGCGCCCTAGCTCGTCGCTTAGGCTATAAGCAATTTCAGTTTTTTGGCGGCATGAGCGAAGAGCTGGTGTTTGGTTGCGCACTGGTCAGTCTTGGCCACTCCTGCAGTGCATTTATTTATGCGGTCGATATGCGCACCGGTGAGCGTTTTGAACACAATGCCATGCGCCCTGGCAACATTGGCATGTCGCTCAGCGATAACCCACGGGAGGGCACCAGTCATTGCCAGATGGGACGCCTGCACGTGCAGCAACGCTATCAAGATCAGCCCCGACAAAAGCAACTGAACGTAAGCATCGGTGACGCGTTTGTGCTGAGCGCAACCAGTCATGAAGCCGACTTCGAGCCCATGTCGCTGTGTACGCGTAGCGGCTATAACGGCTGGACTTACGCCAATAAAACCGCCGGCGTAGCACTCACCGGCAGCCTGCAGTGGCGTGGTCAGACTATTGACTTAGCGGCCATTAATTGCATGGGCCATCACGACTTCTCTTGCGGTTTTATGCGTCCAGAAACGTGGTGGAACTGGGCCTGCTTTTCTGGCCTTGCCATCGCCGAAGGTGTCACGGAGCCTGTTGCCGTCGGGTTGAATATCTCCTGTGGCGTCAATGAAACCAGCTTTAGCGAAAATTGCTTTTGGCTCAATGGCCAGTGCATCAATACAGCGGCAGCGGTGTTTAACTTTGACCGCCAAGCACCGCTTGCCGCTTGGCAGATTCATACACATGATGACTCGGTGAGTTTGCATTTCACGCCGCTCGGTATTTACGAAGACAACACGCGTCTAGGTCCATTAGCCGCGCGCTTTCGCCAAGTCTTTGGCCATTTCGATGGCCATCTCATGCACCAAGGTCAGCGCTATGTCATCAAGCGTTTAAGTGGCTTTGTTGAAGATCAATTTGTACGTTGGTAGCTCATCACACGATCGTTTTTAACTGAGAACTCAGGCTATGTCTAAACACCACAAGCTCGCTGTAAAGCCCAGTAAAAGCGCACTATTTCGCGACTACATGGTGCTTCTCTGCGACTTACGCTTTTCACGCTACTTAACCGTGCAAATGCTGCCAATTCTCTATGTCTTGCTGGTCATCGGTGGCGTTGGCGTCATCGGCCAGTTTGTCTGGGATGCCTTCGCGCAAAGCCTGCTACGGGGCATAACCTTCTTAGTTGCTACACCAGTAGCGGTACTGATTTGGGCCTCTGCTTGTCGCGCCATCACTGAGTTTTTACTCGCGGTATTTCGGATATCAGAAGACGTCAGTAAACTCGCAGGCATTCGACCGACCGTTGACAAGCTTGACCAAATGCTTAGTGGCCCGAGTTGGATTAGCAAACTGTTTAGTAGCGTCCAAGCCTTTCAGCAACAACAAAAATCACCGCGTGCCACGCCCGCTATTTACCCAGAGAAAGCCCCGTGAAATTACTATCGACGAATACCTGTGTTACCCCCAAAGACGTATCAAGGGTTACGCAATACGACCCAGCCAGTGAAGCGAGCCTTGCCGCAGTTGGCATGAGCGCTAAACAAAAAGACGCCATATGGAGCGCAGTCGAAGGCTTTTATCGCACCGGCATCTCACCGGCGGTGACCTTTTGTATGCGACGCCAAGGCCAAGTCGTGTT
>JBDSQT010000184.1:0-6647 GCA_039929665.1 Paraperlucidibaca sp. | reverse complement strand
GTATGCCCAAGCACTACAATTATTTTAGCACCGGCTACCTTGCAACCAAACTCCATACTGCCCAAAATATCTTCGTTAACGATATTACCGGCAATACGCACACTAAACACATCACCCAACCCCTGGTCGAATATTAATTCAGCAGATGTACGGGAATCAATACAACTAAGGATAACAGCAAATGGATGTTGCCCGTCAGATGTTTCATTAGCTTGTTGCAACAGGTTGCGGTTTACTTTCAGATTGTTTACAAATCTTTTGTTCCCGTCTTTTAATAGATCCATCGCCATAAAGGGTGTAATGGCGTCCTGCATTTCTTTGGTTAATGTTTTCATTGTTTTATAGTTTTTTAATTTGGTAATACTGGTTTCAAAAAGATGTTGTTTTCACTTAGGTTCAATGAAATTGATTGTTTCAACCGTGATGTTTTTTGCTTGCGCATTTACCTTGTAGTCCTGTATTATTTCTACCACATCGTGTGCAATTGATTTTGAGTGGGTGCAATCAATAATTACTTTAGAGTTGTTGGGAATGGCATTTAAAGCCTGCAGCACACTTGCCTTATTAAAAAACGAAACTTCCTGTGCCAGCACCAGATGGTGTACTTCGTGCCCTTCTTCGGTAGTTTTTATACCTTTTAAATGGTGTGAGTTTTTGTAGTGCGTATGGCGCAGGGTGGGGCGGCCCCAGTCGATCAAATACACCGAAAAGCCATGCGCCAGGAGAAATTTCACCAAGCTGCGCTCGGGGAAAAAATCATAGATATTCATGTTCACCGCGAGTGGTGGCACTAGCACTATCGGCACGCGATGGCGCTGGGGATTTACCGCTAATGTGCCCTCGCCGAGGGGGATTTCTGCCTCGGTGAGAGGTAAATAGTGGCGCAGCTTCACTAAGCCATTGTCGTGCAGCACTTCATAGGGCGTTTGTCCGGAGAGTGTGAGCTCGCGGGTACGTAGAAAGCGATCGTTGGCATTGGCCAATACACGACGGCCTTCGCGGCGTAAAATAGCGGCGCGTTTTGATAGCTTGTGGCGCTGCTGCTGCAAGGCTTGGCTTAGGCGTGCGGGCAGTGGCTGGCGTGACATGAGTGACTCCTGAGCGGCGGGCAGTGCTCAAACTAGCGGCTTGAGTGCGCGCATCGCGTACATAATGGATGCACTATAACGACTATTGCTGCATTGACAGTGGCTTAAATGCCACACGCTAATGCGTTTGGCGTCAACGCGGCGTTGTGGCAAAGTCATCGCCTTATTTTGTTCGCGAGATGCCCTGATGTCATTAGCTCACCAACTCACCATTCTAAGCTCTGTATTGACCTCAACCGCCGCTGGCTGGCGTGGCGGCGCTGGTCGTGCCTTCTTTAAACAGCCAGCCCAACGCCCGGTGTTGTTCGATATTGAGAATTGTCCGTATTGCCGCATGGTGCGCGAAGCTGCTACGGCACTGCATTTAGATTTAGATATTCGCCCTTGTCCAAAAAATGGCCTGCGCTTTCGCGCTCAGGCTATCGAGATTGGTGGTAGGTTGCAGTTCCCACTGCTGCAAGATCCAAATACCGGCACTGTGCTTTATGAGTCAGGGGCGATCATCGACTATTTGTTCCGCGCCTATGCGGATCGTCCGGCGCCGGGCATGTATAAAAAAACGGCGATGCATACCGCCAGCAGCATGTTAGCGACTGCTACGCGACCGATGGCTGGCCTTCGTGCCAAACCATCGCGTGCGCCTGAGCAGCCCTTGGCACTGTGGAGCTTTGAGGCCAGCCCATACTCACGCCCAGTGCGTGAGTTGCTTTGCGAGCTAGAATTACCCTATAGCTTGCACAATCTAGGTAAAGAGCATTGGACTGAGATTGGTCCGGCGGTGCAGCGTTTGAAGCCCGGCCCCTATGTGCCGAAAACTGGCGGCAAGCGCGCCGGTTTTATGCAGCAGCACGGTCGTGTGCAGCTGCCCTTTTTACAAGATCCCAATACCGGTGTTGAGCTGTTTGAGTCGGAGGCTATTTTGGCCTATCTGACATCAACCTATGCGGCTTAAGGCCCAGAGACTGACTAATCATGACTAAGAAAAATGTGCCGGCTCATCCGGTGGTCGCTGCGCTATATGAGGCGCATGTTTCACACACCATCACCTTACTCACCGGCGATGGCCTGCTTGAGCACTTATCTGCCGAGCTCGATGCCGACTTGGTCAATGCGAAGAAGCTCAAGCTCACGCAAGTGGTCAGCAAAGCACAAATCTTAGCCACGGCGCGCGCCTATGCCATCGACATGCCCATGTCTGGCGGTATACCGGAGCTGGTGGGTGATATCGCTCGGGTGTTGCATGCCCATCCGATTCATGATGACACCAAGCTCTCCGATATTGTCTCTGACAGCCAAGTGCGTGAAATCGTCAACAAAGCCGTAGAGATGCATGAGCTACGCGACAAACTCATTCATGCTGTCTTGGCTAACCCGCTACTGGTTGAGCTTTCTGCCGATCTCATCTCGCGCGGCATTAAAGGCTATTTGGCACAGGGCAATGCCGCCGCTAAAGGTATTCCAGGCGCATCAGTGTTGATGGGCTTGGGTAAGTCCGTGCTCAGCAAGGCCTCACCGGGTCTGGAGAAGTCCTTAGATGAGGGTCTGCAATCGTATGTACGTAAAAGTACGGCAGCCACACTGCGCACCAGTGAAGAGACGCTGAAAGCGAAGCTTAGCGATGATCTGTTGCGGCGTATTGCACTGGATCTGTGGACGGATGTAAAGCATTGGCCGGCCAGCCGCTTTCGCCAATACGTGAGTGCGGCAAGCCTGGAGGAGATTGTTGTTATTGGCTATGAGTTCTGGCGTGGCGAGCTGCGGCAGACACCGTATTACGGGGTGTTACTGGAGGTTGCTATCGATAGCTTCTTTGATAAATACAGTGATGCCACGCTGCAGTTTTTACTCGACGAAGTCGGTGTCACACGCGCCATGATTTTCACTGAGTTGTCGCGCTTTGCGCCGCCAGCCATTGCTGCTCTGCATAAAGCCAAATTGCTCGATGGCATTGTGCGTCGCCAGCTCCTGCCGTTTTATCAGTCTGGTCGCATTGAAGCGGTACTGGCTGAGCAGGGAGTGTAAGCATGGCTTCGCTAAAAGATCAGTTAATGCAGGCGGGTCTGGCCAACGCCAAGCGCGCGCGCCAGGCCGATCATGCCAAGCGTCAGGCGGCGAAAGGTCGACATGAGGATGTGCCCGCCGCTGAGCTGGCCAACGCCAAGCGCGCCGAGCAACTGCTGCGCGATCAGGCTGCTAATAAAGCCCAGCAAGAAGCGCAGGCAGAAAAGGCAGTCGGTGCGCAAATTCGCCAGCTCATTGAGATGCATCAGATCGATCGCAGCGGAGGTGATCAGCCTTATCAGTTTGCTGACGGCACGAAGGTGCGCAAGCTATGGCTGCGCCCAGCACAGCTCGATCAGGTTGCCCGTGGGCAGATTGCCATTGTCCGTGTGGGAGCGCTGAGCTCGACTGAGTTTGCGCTGGTGCCGACCGCCATTGCCGAGAAAATTGCGCAGCGCGATAGCGCCCGAGTCGTGCTCAAAGTGCAGCGCCAAGCGCAGGTTGTGGTCGACGATGACCCCTACGCGGACTATCCGATTCCCGATGATTTAATGTGGTGATGTCGCAATTCACCGCGAAGCGGTCTAGTCGCGGTGATACAGTCGCCGCACTATTTTATATACCCCAGATGAGTGAATAAAAATGAAGTGGCTAATACTTGCACTGTTCGTGGCGTCAGCCCTCTACGTACATCGTCGAGGCCGTATTAAGCATAAATTTTCCCGGCAGTTTTTTGATCACTCGACCTTGATGGCGCCGATCAACGTCATCATGTATTGGTGGTCGAAGGTGCCCACCACGCCGTACTTATCGCAAGATCACTTTCCAGAAGTAGCGATATTGGCTGAGCATTGGGAAGATATTCGCGATGAAGCGAAAGCCTTGGGTGAGAAAGGTTTAATTAAGGTGTCGGCGGAATATAACGACGCGGGCTTTAACTCGTTTTTCAAAGTGGGCTGGAAGCGTTTTTACCTAAAATGGTACGAGGACGGTCACCCTTCGGCAGCCGAGTTGTGCCCGAAAACGACGGCCTTGGTGCGTAGCCTTGACTCAGTGAAGGCGGCGATGTTTACCGAGCTGCCGCCTGGCAGTCGTTTGGTGCGCCATCGCGATCCATTCGCGGGCTCTTTGCGTTATCACTTAGGTCTGGTCACGCCCAACGATGATCGCTGCTTTATCGATGTCGACGGTGAGCGTTATAGCTGGCGCGATGGTGAGGGCGTGATGTTTGATGAGACCTATATCCATTACGCTGAAAATATGACCGAAGAAAACCGGATTATTTTGCTCTGCGATATTGAGCGACCCATGACTAGGCGCTGGGCTCAGGCCTTTAACCATTGGTTCGCGCGAACGGTGATGACGGCGGCCAGTTCGCCCAATACCGATGACGATAAAACCGGCGGTATTAACAAGGCATTTAGCTATTTGTACCAGGTGCGTTTACGCGCAAAAGCCCTGAAGAAAACCAATCGCACGCTGTATTACGTGCTGAAGTGGTTGATTCTCGGCGGCTTGCTGGCATGGATTTTTATCTTTTAAGGTGCGTTTTGGTGTTTTTTTGAGGCACTGCCATGACTTTTTCAGCTCAGCTTCGTGCATGGGAACATAGCGGCGAGTATCGCGAGCTGAAAGGTCAGCGGCACTTTGTGCAAGTCGCCGGCACCGGCCCAGCCCTGCTATTGCTGCACGGCTTTCCTAGCGCCAGCGTTGACTGGGCGCCGCTGTGGCCACAGCTCACGGCGCATTTTCGCTGCTACGCCCTCGATTTCCTGGGTTTTGGCCTCAGTGCCAAGCCCAAAAAGCATCGCTACAGTATTCTCGATCAAGCGGATCGCGCTGAGGCGCTGCTGCGTGCTGAAGGTGTCGAGCGTTTTCATATCTTGGCGCATGACATTGGCGATACCGTGGCGCAGGAGCTGCTGGCGCGTCAACTCGATGGCAGTGGTTATGGCCACATTGATCGGGTGTGCTTGCTCAATGGTGGGCTATTTCCCGAGACTCATCGCGCCTTGCTGACGCAAAGGCTCTTGGCTAGCCCGTTGGGGCCACTGGTGGCTCGCCTGATGCGTCGTGAGGTGTTTGTTGGGCGTTTGCAGGCCGCCTGCTGCCATCAGCTGCCTGAGGCGGCGGTGAGCGATATGTGGGCATTGCTGCAGCACCACGATGGCCACCTGCGGATGCCGCAGCTCATTGGCTATATGGCTGAGCGTCAGCAGCATCGTGAGCGCTGGGTGGGCGCGCTGCAGCACACCAGCAGCCAGCTACGTGTGGTGGCAGGGGCCGATGATCCCATCTCCGGCGCGCACATGGTCGCGCGCTATCAGGAGCTGATTGCTCAGCCCAATACGCTTACCTTGCCCGGTCTAGGGCACTATCCGCAGGTTGAGCATCCGGAGCAGGTATGGGCCGCGATTGCGCCATTTTTGCAGGGGACTTTGCCGGGTTAGGCATCGTGAATCGTCTGCAATGGTGTCAATGGCGGCATTGAGCGGATGAGAGGTAGTGTCGTTTGCCCGTCTCCGGAGTATGGTAGACCGATCCGACTAGAGTTGGGTTGAAGTGCCTCGGGAGGGTGACTATGTCGCACAATGCCTTTGCTGAATTAATTCAAGAATGGGAGGCGCGGCAGCTATTGCAGCGCCAGAAAGTATCTATGCAAGTCAGTGTTTTTGATACTGACCGCGTTAAAATACAAGCACTTGCAGCTGTCTATGGCCTCAGTGAGCAAGAGATTATTGCCAGCGTTCTGCATCACGGTTTATTTGAACTGGAAACCCGCATGCCCTACCAGAAAGGGACGCGAGTTATTCGCGTTGAAGAGGGTGAGGAAATTTTCGAAGACATCGGCATGATGCCGCGCTACATCGCCAAGATTCACGAGTTAACCCGCGGCCACTAAGGCCGCAGGCGTTTCATCTGACGGTGTTACACCTTGCTGAACTGGAAGTGGCGGAAGTTAGGCTTGCGCATGCGCATCCAGTATTTCCAGGTAAAGCCGGGCCAAATGGTGAAGTTTTTGCCGTCCTCGTCTAAGTACCAGCTCTTACAGCCGCCTTCGCTCCAGACCATTTTCTTCAGCTCTTCTTGGATACGATCGTTGTAAGCATCCTGCTCTTCCGGTTTAACCGAAATCGTTGCGGCGCCGCGCTCGTCCATTTCTTCCAAACAGTTCATCACGTAACGAATTTGCTGCTCAATCATGAAGATAATGGAGTTATGGCCGAGCGAGGTGTTGGGGCCAAGTAGCATGAATAAGTTCGGCAAGTCTTTCAGTGTCGTGCCTAAATAAGCGCTCAGGCCACCTGCTTTTGCGCGTGTTTCAATGCCATCGCGGCCATACAAATGTAGAGGGCCGAGTGGGTCTTTAACATCAAAGCCGGTGCCGCAAATAATGGCGTCGACTTGATGCTCTTGACCATTGGAATCGATGATGCTGTTGGCGCGCACCTCTTTGACGCCGGCTGCAATGACATGGACGTTATCGCGAGCCAGCGCTGGGTAATAATTGTTGGAAAACAACACGCGCTTACAGCCAATGGTGTAGTTGGGTGTGAG
>JBDSQT010000183.1:0-7958 GCA_039929665.1 Paraperlucidibaca sp. | reverse complement strand
GATCGCTTTCGCTATATCACCCGTCATGGCGTGCTCGCGGAGGTAATCGCTGGCATAGACGCCGCCGTCGATCAGGGCTATCCAGACAGCCGCATCGGCTTTATTTCACCGCACTCCAATACCTTCTGCGCTAGCTGTAATCGTCTGCGTCTAACTGCCGAGGGCCGACTTCTGCTGTGTTTGGGGCAGGAGCAGTCCTTGTCGTTGCGCGATCTGATTCGCCAACATCCCAGTGATGATAGTGAGGTGCATCGGGCGCTACATGCCGCGCTTACCCATAAACCCGCAAGCCATGATTTTCAGCACGATGGTGAGCAACTGGTACGCTTCATGAGTGCGACGGGTGGCTAACGTGATCAGCCGTCGATGGCTACACCTGCTATGGCAGGCGGCTTTTGTGTCAACGAGCCTCTGCGCTTTAGCACTGCCCATGCGAGCAACAGCCGATAGCCTCACCGTGGCCGTTGCCGCCAACTTTGCACCGACTTTACGCTTACTTGCCGAGCGCTTTGAACTCGATGGCAAGCATCAAGTCCGTGTGGTGACTGGCTCATCGGGCCTGCTCGCGGCGCAAATAGGCCATGGTGCGCCCTATGATCAATTTTATTCCGCCGATGCCAGCAAGCCCCAAGCACTAATCGATGCCGGCTTAGCGCAGACTAGCGAGCGCTACACCTATGCCATCGGGCGCTTGGTTTTATGGTCGGCGCAGGCGCATCGCGTCGATGCGCAAGGCCGTGTTCTGCAGACAGACTTTCGCTACCTCGCCCTCGCCAACCCAAGGCTCGCGCCCTATGGGCAAGCGGCACTCGACGTACTCAGCGCACGCCAGCTAGTCGCTGCCACACGCACGCGCTGGGTCATGGGCGAAAATATCGCGCAAACCTACCAGTTTGTCGCCACCGGCAATGCCGACTTAGGCTTTATTGCCCTCGCGCAATGGCAGGCTGAGGCCAAAACTGGCAGCTCTTGGCTAGTGCCTAGTGCCTTACATCGGCCGATTGTGCAGGATGCACTGCTGCTGCGAGCCACACCCGCCAGTCGCGCTTTTTGGCAATTCATGCGCGAACCCTGGGCCCGTGAGCAGATTCGTCGTGCCGGTTACGATGTGCCTGAGCTCAGTCCATGATCTTCTCCGCCGATGACCTCGCCGCTCTCTGGCTCACCGTCAAATTGGCCACCACAGTCACGCTCGTGCTACTGGTCATTTGCACACCGCTGGCCTGGTGGCTAGCCACCACGACATCACGCTGGCGCGGCCCCATCAGCGCGCTAGTAGCGTTGCCGCTGGTATTGCCGCCAACCGTTCTGGGCTTTTATTTCTTACTCAGCATGGGGCCGCACGGCGTCATTGGGCAGTTCACCCATGCCCTTGGCATTGGCTATTTACCGTTTCATTTCTCCGGCCTCGTGTTGGCCTCGGTGTGTTACTCAATGCCCTTTGTCTTGCAGCCCATCCAAAATGCCATGGAAGCCATCCCCGCCCGTCAGCTCGAAGCGGCGGCGACCTTGGGCGCAGGGCCTTACGATCGGTTTTTTAGCGTGGTGCTGCCCTTGGCTAAACCCGGATTCATCAGCGCCAGCTTGCTAGGCTTTGCCCACACCGTGGGCGAATTTGGCGTGGTCTTGATGATAGGCGGCAATATTCCAGACCAGACCCGCGTGGTCTCGGTCGCACTCTATGATCATGTTGAAGCGATGAATTATGGCCAAGCGCATACGCTAGCCGCCGCGCTGCTCGCCTTCTCGTTTATCACCTTGCTGGTGCTCTACAGCAAAGCCCCGCGGGCGCTGATGTTAGCGAGGCCACGACGATGAGTACTCATGACAAAAATGCCGATACTCATCCAGGCGTGGCGAACTCAAACCACGAGCTAGCGCTACAACTAGACATCCGCCATGGCCAACACGACTTTCATCTGCAGCTGCACTGCACCTTGGCGCTCACCGGAGTCACCGCTATTTATGGCCCCTCAGGTGCGGGGAAAACCACGCTGCTGCGCTGTATTGCCGGCCTACACGCGATGACCACGGGCGCTATTCATTTTCGTCAAAGCAGGTGGCAGGATGCTGCACAGCACATACCCACACACCAACGTGGCCTTGCCTATGTCTGCCAAAATGCCAGTCTTTTTGAGCATTTGAGCGTGCAGGGCAACCTTGATTATGCTCAGCGCCGCGCCCACAAACGCCATCCGCGTGTCGCCGCAAATGACGTCATTGAGCTACTGGCATTAGCGCCTCTGCTACAGCGTCGCCCCGAGCAGCTTTCCGGCGGTGAGCGCCAACGCGTTGCCCTTGCTCGCGCCTTACTCAGCCAACCTGTGCTACTGCTCTTAGATGAACCGCTCGCTGGCGTCGATCAGCACCAGCGCGCGGCCGTGCTGCCCTATATACAGCGCCTCTGTGAGGCACAGCTGATGCCCATACTCTATGTCAGCCACGACCTCGATGAAGTTGCCGCAGTGGCTGATGACATTGTGCATTTGGTCAATGGCCGTCTCGTGCAACAAGGGCCAGCGCAGGAGCTATTGCCAAGCTTGCGCGCGCACTATGGACTTAATGCCGATGCGATCCATGCGCTTCAGTGCGAAAATGCGCGACTTAGGGCACGCTGCGCAGCGTTAGAAACAGCCGCAAATCCAGCTCAAGCTGATGATAGTCCGGCTCCATATGCTGACAAAGCTGATAAAACGCCTTGTTGTGCTCCTTCTCGCGCAGATGCGCCAGCTCATGGACAACGACCATTCTAAGCAGCGGCTCCGGCAGGGTTTTCAGTAGTGCCGATACTTTGATTTCATGTTTACTTTTGAGCTTGCTGCCCTGCACGCGACTGACAAACGTATGCTGGCCGAGCGCATTATCGATGACATGCATGCGCGCATCGTAGAACACTTTAGTCACCGCGCTACTGCTGCGCATATGCTGCTGCTTTAAACGCTGAGCATAGTCATACAACGCGCCATCAGTTTGAATGGTGTGCGCCGCACTAGGCACTGCAACATCGGGATAGCGCCGCTCCAACCAGGCCTTAAGCTGCTCTGCGTCAAGCAGCTCTTGCACTTGTTGGCGCAGCGCTGGACTGTAACCGCTGAGGTATTTAAGACTGCTCATTGCTATACCTTGCCACTGCGACCCTCTGCAATACGTACTATCACATAGGCAATAAGCGAAATAACAAAAAACACCAACAGCAACCACGCAATACCCTGAAGCGTCTCAATAATGGTGCCATAGAGCTCCAACACCCAGCGCTCCGTCGACAGCGCGAGAATATGCTCCATGTCTTTGTCGCAGCGCTCTGGCGTTATATAGCGCTCGAGTTGATACAGCCGGACGCCCGACGAAACACCAACAACAAATATCGCAAACTGCAGATAGCGCTGCCAGGCGCTGCTGATATCGTCCGAAATAATCCGCGCTAATATCCGACCAACAGGCTTTGAAAAAAGCATAGCGATGATTGCAGACACCAGTAAGGCTAAGCTGAAGGTAACCAGCAGCAAGGTTAGAAACATGATGATCTCTCTTGGTTGCGCTAAGCTTATACATTAAGTCAAAGATAGTATTGAATCTTGCAACATCTCCCAGAGATTACACTGGAAAAATTGTGGGTATTACTCCCGTAACGCGATTAATCTATAAAAAGCAGGCATTTTCATTAGTTTGCTAATTGTCCTATACCATTTAGATTAGTTACTACTGTTTAGGTATTAATGCTTGTATTACGCTTTGAAATTAACTATAAAGCACGGGCTTTTACTAATCTTATAGGTTCTCACATGATTGATGTCTCCCATTTAACAGTAAATCAACTGGATGATTTAATTGCTCAAGCGCAACAGGAAATCACGCGCAAAAAGGCTTTGGCCCGTAAGTCATTAATGGCAGATATGGAAAAACTGGCACGTGATGCCGGCGTCTCCTTGAATGAGCTTTTCCCTGAGTCAGGCACTAAGCCGGTGAAAGTGAAGTCAACGGTTGCACCAAAATACCGCAACCCCAATGACGCATCGCAAACATGGACTGGCCGTGGCCGTCAGCCATTGTGGATTGCTGCACTGCTAGCCGAAGGTAAAGCGTTAGGTGATTTGCTGATTTAATCAGCAGTAATCCCCGCTCGGCGTGCGCGTCCTCTAGGCTATTTTATACTAGACGGCACGCACGCCGCTCTTTGCTACTGTGGTAGATTCTGTGTTGATAAAAACAACAATACGGGATCTGCCATGGTGCTTCGCTCTCTCACTCTCATTGCCCTCGCCTGCTGCTTGAGCGCCTGCCCTAGCGCCAACGACAGCGATAACAATGCAACCGGCATACAGTTGCAACCGTCAGCACGCAGTACAGATGGCGAAACCGTCATGGCTACTATGGCTTTCGTACCGGACTCAACACCGAGCAAGCTCGTGGTGTTCTGCCACGGCTATGGCCATACCGTAGAAAGTGCGTGGCTGGCACACATGCGCCGCACGGCCACCCCTGACATCGCCGTAGTATCCAGCAACTATCGCGACAATTTCGGCTTTCCTTCGCTACGCGGTGCCGAAGACACCATCATCGCCACCCGTAATGCACTCAAGCGTTTTCCCTCCATCGAGACCGTCTATGCGCTTGGCGTTAGTCTCGGCGGTAATGTCTGCGGCAATGCCATCACCGAATCGGCCAAGCAATCGCCCACCGGCAAAAGCCTGTATGACTACTGGGTAGATGTGGAAGGCTTGAGCAACTTGACTGAAAGTTGGATCGAAGCCACTGCCGCACTACCTGAGGCCGCCGCCGGCATGGAGCGCGATGCCGGCGGTACACCGATCGACAAGACCGAGGAATATGTGCGCCGCTCGCCAGCGTTGAACACTCAGACTATGAAGTCCGGCGGCCTGCGCGCCGTTGCCGTGATTCACGGCTTCAACGATGGTTTGGTGCCCTATAACCAAGGTCGAGAAATGGCAACCGCGCTCTTGGCCGCAAACATCCCCACTCAGTTTATCAATGTCATTTTCGATGGGCCCGAGCAAACCAGCGGCACCACACTCACCGGAGGCCTCGGTCTTATCACTGGCGGTCAGGCGCCGGATCTAAACAATGAGCTCAAGCTCAACCTGACCGGCCACGGTTTCGAGGGCGATTATGGCCACCCTGTCATCCGCGCTGGCTTTGACCAATTACAGCTCATGCTCGACGGTACGTTCCCGACCACACCCTATGGCGAAAGTGTGATCAACCCAACACCACCACAATAAGCAAATGCCCCAAAGGGGCTTGTGCAACACCGTAAAATGCGTACCATACGCAGCCTCAGAGCGAACAGCTCAGGGCGATTAGCTCAGGGGGAGAGCACTACACTCACACTGTAGGGGTCACTGGTTCGATCCCAGTATCGCCCACCAATCATCGAAGCCTGCAAAGCCTTGCGCAATGCGGGCTTCGCTGTTTCTGGGGTTTAGGTTATTTGACTAAGCGTCTGGTTACATTATTCATACACTACTGACCTTATATATACAGTAGCTTCACTGAAGTGAACTTGACTTTTCTTGGCTGACAAATACTCGCCACAATGCTAAGTTGCCCTAGACAAACAACAACTACAAAATAGGCTCTTCCATGAACATAAAAAAAATCTCTCTCATCGCGCTGTGCGCAGCAAGTTTGGCGCTGACAGCGTGCGGTACTGAAGAAAGCTTTGGCGAAACCAGCCCTAGCGCCGAGGGCAGTGGCTCAGCCGGTGGCGGATCAGGTGGCGACGGATCAGGCGGTGGCAGCACACCAAGCCCAGCCAGCCAGTTTGCACCACTCTGCGCAATTCCTACTATCGGCCCAACCTTTGTTGAAGGTGCAGGCGGCGCTTGCGATGAAGGTTCTGGCGGAACTAATCCAGACGGCTCACCTAGCCCAGATCAACTTGCCGCTATATGCCAAGTTCCAACGATTGGCCCAGCCATCGCCGGTGGCGCAGGCGTCGAGTGCCCACCCCCCGCTACAGATGGTGAATCACCCCTTACTCTTGAACAGCTCTGTGCTATTCCCGGTGCTGGCCCGGCCTTGGTAACAGGCGCTGGTGGTACCTGCCCTCCCGCCGGCCCCGCGCCAACTCCGCCTAGCGCCGATCAATTAGCCGCACTCTGCGCTATTCCACAGATCGGCCCCATACTGGTTGTAGGTGCTGGTGGTACTTGCCCATAAGCTAAGCGTCAGCTAAGAAAAAAGGGCTCCTTGAAAGGAGCCCCTTTTTTTTGCTAGGGCAACTAAAAAGATCAAATTGACTTATTGACTTGAAAGTCAGCAAGCGTATAAATAACTTCCCAGTCATTAATACGCAGTGCTCAATGCCCTCTTCAGCCCCACAAAATCGTTGGCAGAGACGCCCCACCGCCAGGCCAGAGGAAATTCTCAATGCCGCGCTAGCGGAGTTTATTGAGCGCGGCTATGCCGCAACCAAGCTTGACGATATTGCGCGACGAGCAAACATCAGCAAAGGCACGCTGTATCTATATTTCAGCAATAAAGAGTCGCTCTTTAAGCAAGCCGTATTGAGTCAGATAGGCCCTTTAATTGACGTAGCTGAACTGTGCGCACAGTCGCATCAAGACTCGCCACTGATCCTGCTTAAGCAACTCTATGCAGATTGGGCGCGTATTTTGCTCGACCCAACGCTCGGTGGCCTGTGTAAATTGATGATTGCCGAATCAGACAACTTCCCAGACACCGCGAAGTTTTATGTTGATGAAGTCGTTGTCCGCTCACGCCGCGTGCTGCATGGCGTTATTGAGCGTGCAATGAAGGCTGGCGAACTGCGCGTGATGCCTGCCGAACTCGTTGTCCGTGAGCTCGTCACACCCATTTTATTTATGTCGCTATGGCGTCACTCACTCGCCCCCTTTGACCCACAACATATTCCCGATGCGGACTATCTCGATACGCATTGGAACATTGTCATGCGTGGCCTGTCCGTCAACCTCTCACACGACTCATTGCGGTAAGTATTATGAACGACGCCACAGAACACGCTACGCCCTCGAAGCGCCCCAAAATAATTCTCGCCGTGATGGCACTTATCAGCGTGGCCTATGTCGGGCACTCACTTTGGTTCAATGCACACTATGTGCGTACCGATAATGCGCAAATAGGGGGCGATATCATTCCTATCTCGGCACGTATCAGTGGCTTTGTCACTGACATAGCGGTGAAGGAGAATCAGTTCGTCAAGGCCGGCCAACTCCTGGTAACGCTTGATCATCGGGATGCGCAAGCCCGACTCGCCCAAGCGGAGGCTGAGTTAGCGGTCACCCTGAGTGCAGCTGGCGACAATGGTCACATTGGTCAGGCGCAGGCTCAGTCGGAAGCCGCCTCAGCACAGGCACAGCAAGCACGCGCGCAAATCACTCAAGCACAAGCCGAACACACCCAAGCCCTGCGTGAACTCAATCGCCTAAAAACCCTGCTCGCGCGCGAAGTCGTCAGCCAGCACGATGTCGATGTTGCCGATGCCTTTGAGCGTAGCGCGCGCGCGCGGCTACAAGCCAGCCGCGACGGCGCCAATGCCGCCAGCAAACAAGTCAGTGTTTCGCGTGCGGGACTGCGCACTGCCGATGCCCGCGTATTAGCCGCCAGCGCGGCGCGAGACCTCGCCGCACATGCGCTCGATGACACGCGCATTGTTGCCAGCAGCAATGGCATCGTCAGTCAAAAGTCGGTAGAGATTGGTCAGTTCATGCAGCCCGGACAGCCGATGTTGAATCTCGTGCCCAACGACAGCGTTTGGGTGGTGGCCAACTTAAAGGAAACCGAGATCGACGGCATTCATCCAGGCAGTGCAGCACAGTTCACCATCGATGCCTATGACGGCGTGGAGTGGATTGGCGAAGTCGAATCCATTAGCCCCGCCACAGGCAGCAAATTCACTTTATTGCCACCCGATAACGCCACCGGCAACTTCACCAAGGTGGTGCAACGCTTGCCTG
>JBDSQT010000182.1:0-3658 GCA_039929665.1 Paraperlucidibaca sp. | reverse complement strand
TATGACCGACCATATCGCCATTCGCATAGTTGCAAATAAGGGCGTCGTAATGACCAGAGCTAATAGCTTCGACGAGCTTATCGGTGACTTCATCAGCGCTCATCTCAGGCTGCAGGTCATAGGTGGCAACATTCGGTGAGGGCACCAAAATCCGCGTCTCACCCTCATAGGGCTGCTCGCGACCACCGCTAAAAAAGAAGGTCACATGGGCATATTTTTCGGTCTCGGCAATCCGCAGCTGGGTTTTACCCAAGCCCGATAAATACTCACCTAAGGAGTAATGCAGCGCGCTGGGCGCATAGGCCACTGGCGCTTTGATGCTGTCGGCATATTGGGTGAGCATGACGAAATCAGCTAGCGCGGGGCGCACAGCGCGCGTGAAGCCAGTGAAGCTGTCATCGACAAAGGCACGGGTAATTTCGCGGGCCCGGTCGGCGCGGAAGTTCATAAACACCACGGCATCGCCATCGCTGATCAGTGCCGGTGACGCGCCTACAGGCACCACACTCGTGGCTGGCACAAACTCATCACTGATGTCATCGGCATAGGCGGCGCTTAAACCATCGACCGCAGTGGCGACTTGGCGCGTTGCCACGCCTTCGGTGAGTAGGCGATAGGCGGCTTCGACGCGATCCCAGCGGTTATCACGGTCCATCGCAAAATAACGGCCAATGATGCTGGCAACGCGGCCTTTACCGGTCTTCGCTAAGTGAGCCTCCAGCGCGACTAATGATGGCTCTGCTGAGCGCGGTGGCGTATCGCGGCCATCCAAAAAGGCATGCACGTAAACCTGTGTTGCACCACGCGCAACGGCCATCTCGACCATAGCGTGCAAATGATCTTCGTGGGAATGCACACCGCCGGGCGAGAGCAGGCCCAACACATGCACGGCACGGCCAGCCGCCACGGCTTTATCGAGCGCAGCGACTAACACTGGGTTTTTCTGAAACTCGCCATCGCGAATGGCTTTGGTGATCCGCGTGAAATCTTGATACACGACACGACCAGCACCGAGATTCATGTGACCGACTTCAGAGTTGCCCATTTGACCATCGGGCAGACCAACATCTTCGCCCGAGCCAGACAGCAAACCGTGCGGATAATCCGCCAGCAGAGCCTGCCAATTTGGCATATTCGCCGCATTAATCGCGTTCGAGTCGGAAGTGTCGCTATGGCCAAAGCCATCCAAAATGATCAATACATGCGGTTTACGTGTCACGGATTTCCCCGAGGTGGTCGGTAACGCCAAATTGTAACAGCCTCAGCCCAGCCGAGGCAGCTCGTGGGCTTAGTCTTTCTTGCCGATGTTCTTTTGTGTGGCAATTTGATCTTCTACGCTCTCGATTAAACCCGATGCTAGATCGCCCACTTCACGATTCACGCGGCGGATAGCGTCGTATACCGTGCCAATGGTCTCCGCATGGGTTTTTTTCGCGCTCGCCGCATCACCTTCAAGCAGACCACGCTTCGCCAAGGCATCTAAGGGCATCGAGGCAATGGCTTGATGAATTTGCTCAACGCTAGAGGCGCCCTTGTCGACGGCCTCTTGAATCAAGTCTTTAAGTGCTTCAACGCGGGTTAAAAATGACATCGCTTTGACCTCTCTAGTGAACATCCGTGCGCTAATGCTAAACTAGCTACCGTTTATAAGGGGCCATCATGGCACTGCGCGAAGAAAAAAAACTGCAAACCCGACAGGCGCTGATGGATGCAGCCCTTACGCTTATGCATGAAGGCGCTGGTTTCTCCAGCCTAAGTTTGCGTGAAGTCTCACGCCAAGCAGGCTTGGTGCCGACCGGATTTTATCGGCACTTTCCCGACCTCGACGCTCTCGGTGAAGAGCTTGCCGTTGAGGCTTGCCACCAGCTGCGCGTCATCATGCGCGAAGTGCGCAAAAAGGCTCAAGGCGGTGCCGCCATCAATGAGTCGGTCACGGCCTTGGTCGAGTTCATTCGTCGCCATCCGCTGTATTTTGAGTTTCTTGCTCGCGAGCGCGCCGGCGGGCCACCGAAAGTCCGTGCAACCATCCATCTGCAAATGCGCCAGTTTGTCACTGAGCTGGCTGATGACTTACAGCATTGGCCCGTCTACAAAAGCTTTCCACACGACGACCTAAGCATGCTCGCCGATCTTGTGGTGAACACCGTCATCCATCTCGCGCTGGACTTACTCGCGCTACAGTATGACGAAGATGACAGCGAGCAAATTCTGCGAACAACCAAGCAGCTACGCCTAATCATGCTTGGCGCACATGCGTGGAAGCCAGAAAAAGGCGCATAAAGCGCCTTTTTCTTGGCTGAGCTTATTTTCTACGCGCTTGCTCTTGAGCGACTAAAGCTTTCACCACCTCGATAGTCCGAGCACTTTCACCCGGCACTAAATACTTACCATTTACCACCATCGCGGGCACGCCCGTGAGCTGATAGCGCATGGCGAGGTTACGCGACTGCGCGACTTTGGCGCTCACGGTAAATGAGTTATAGAGGCCATTGAAGTTAGCTTCTTTCACGCCAAATCCGGCATAAAAACCAGCCAAACTTTTTTGCGAAAACAGGCGCTGCTTATCAACCTGAATGGCAGCGAACAGCGGCCCATGGGTCTTCTCAACCAGGCCTAATGATTCGGCAACATAATAGCCGCGGGCATTAGCCTCCCAGACTGCATTCAATGCGGCAGGGCTGCGCTCAAATTGCACACCGGCAGGCTTAGTTTTCAGCCAAGTGGCCACATGAGGCTCCAAGGTGTAGCAATGCGGACAGCCATACCAAAAGAACTCACGAACTTCGACCATGCCATTACTAAGCGCAGGCGTAGGGTTCGCCAAGCGAGTGTAGTCTTTGCCTTCAACAGGCGTTAACGCCATCGCCCATGTGGGCAGGGCAAGCAGCAATACGGTTAGAAACTTTTTCATCATTATGGTTTTCCTTCAACAGTCGTAAGCAAACTAACGCCTTCGATAGTACTTGGCTGACAGAAAAAAGCCCGCATCGGCGGGCTCATTTCACATCAACAGGAGATCTTAGTGCAGACCTTGAATATACGATGCTAAGGCTTCGATGTCTTTATCTGACAATTTAGCGGCAATCATTTGCATGGGGCCTAAATCACCTGGCTTCGCATCGTTGTTACGTTTGTCACCGGTGAGGTCGTCACGACCGGCGGAACGGAACATCTTCAGCTGGTTAGCGGTGTATTCCGCATGCTGACCGGATAACTGCGGGAATGCGGCAAATGGATTGCCCTTACCCGCAGGACCATGACAGCCCGAGCAGGCAGTTAAGCCGATTTCTTTATTGCCACCACGGTAAATTTTCTGACCGCGTTCGACCAACTCTTTCTTAGCACCACCGACAGTGCCTTTTTGTTGCGAGTAATACACGGCAAGGTCGGCCATGTCTTGATCGCTCAACGCCATAGCCATTGGCATCATCAAGGCGTTAACACGCACACCCGACTTGAAGTTTTCTAGCTGCTTATAGATGTATTTAGCATGTTGGCCGGCTAATTTGGGGAAGTTAGGCGCAGCACTGTTGCCGTCGGCGCTATGGCAGGCTGCGCAAACCGCGGCCTTTCCTTGACCAGCATTTGCATCACCTTTCGGCATGATAACGGCAGCATGGCTGAAGGAGCTTACGCTCAGCAACAGCGAAACAACGGC
>JBDSQT010000181.1:0-2998 GCA_039929665.1 Paraperlucidibaca sp. | reverse complement strand
AGCAACTGCTCCAGCGTCAGCGCATAAAGATCGGCGCTGCTATGCACTAGCTCCTGCGCAATCAGCAGCTCAATCCATTTGTCACCTAAACCATCGATATCCATGGCACGGCGGGAGGCAAAATGCTTTAGCGCTTCTTTACGCTGCGCCGGACAAAATAACCCTGCGCCACAGCGCGCCACGGCCTCGTCTTCCAAACGCACCACCGCCGATTGGCAAACCGGACATTCCGTTGGCAGTTTTATCGGTGTGCGCTGCGCATGCTCGGCGTCATTGTCGTCGAGCCGGCGCATGACTTTCGGGATGACATCCCCGGCGCGATAAATCACTACGCGGTCGCCGATACGCAAGTCTAAGCGCTCGATTTCATCGATGTTATGCAGCGTAGCATTACTGACCACCACCCCGCCCACGGAGACCGGCGTGAGGCGAGCCACCGGCGTTAATGCACCGGTACGCCCGACTTGAAAGTCCACTGACTCTATTCGCGTGCTGGCCTCTTGCGCCGGAAACTTATAGGCCACCGCCCAGCGCGGCGCGCGAGCAACAAAGCCTAAGTCGCGCTGGAGCTGGCGATCATCGACCTTCACCACCATGCCATCGATGGCAAATGGCAAGGACTCGCGGGCATCCAGTAGGGCTTGCCAGGCTTGCTGGACAAATACGGCACCACGGCCTTGTTTGACCAAGTGGCTTTGTTTGAAGCCTAACGAGGCCAACCAGTTCAGTGCTTGAGCATGCGTAATGGGCCAGTCCGCGCCATCAATTTGCGCGATGGCATAGGCATAAAAATCCAATGGGCGTTGAGCCGTGATACTCGGATCGAGCTGACGTAGCGCACCAGCTGCCGCGTTGCGCGGATTAGCAAAGAGCTTATCGCCGCGCTCGGCTTGCTGGGCATTGAGTGCCTCGAAACCGTGCTGCGGCATCAGTACTTCACCGCGAACTTCAAGCAAGGCTGGCGCTGTGGCGCTACTTAAGCGTAAGGGCACGCTGCGAATGGTGCGGATATTAGCAGTGATATCTTCGCCGGTTTGGCCATCGCCACGGGTGGCCGCTTGTACCAACAACCCATCGCGATAGAGCAAGCTAACCGCGAGACCGTCAAATTTGGGCTCGCAGACATAGGGCAAGCCAACGCTTAAATCCCAGTTCAGGCGTTCGCGCGCGCGCTGATCGAAGGCCAACCATTGGTCTTCAGTAAGAGCGTTATCCAGCGATAACATCGGCACACTGTGGCTAATCGCGTGGAAGGCGGAGCTTGGCGGAGCGCCGACGCGCTGGGTTGGCGAGTCTGGGGTGATGAGCTCGGCATGGGCGCGCTCAAGCGTCACTAATTCGGCGTAGAGCGCATCGTATTCGCCATCGGGCAAGCTTGGCTCATCAAGCACATAGTAACGATGGGCGTGCTCGCGCAGCATGCGCCGTAATTCATCGGCGCGTGCTGACATCGCGTTATCGACCATTAGGACTTGCTTAAGCGACTATCAAAAGCCACTACCTCATCGCGCCAATCTGCGAGCTTGCCCGCAGTCAAAACCTGCCCCTGCTCATCGAGCATGTCGGCTTGCAAGGCATTGGCGAGTCGGCGCGCGGTATCGATCATCAGGTCATAGGCGACTAGGCATTTATAGCCTGGCAGGCCCAGAAATAGACTGACGCCGGGCACGCTAGCACGCGATAAGGTATCGATATCGAAGGTGCCAGGCTCCATGGCCTGCGCCAAGCTAAACAAAATACTACCCTGCCCGGTTGGGTGTTCGTGGCGATGGAAAATGGCCATATCGCCATAGCGCAGGCCGTACTGCAGTAGATGCTCGAGTAATAATCGGCCCGGAATAGGCTCATTACGCGCCATGATATGGATAGAGATGACGCGATCAAACGCTAGCTCGGATTCATTGATGCCACCAAGCGTTGACTCCTGTAGCTCAGCGGCGGCATTCGGAAACATATCTTCTTGCGTCAATGCCGGCTCAGGTTGGTCGGACTCAGCCGTGGGCATGGTCGCTAAGACATTTTCGGATGGCGAAAGGCTGCCAGGATAAAATGTCAGTGTGTCAGCGTGCTGACTTGGCGTAGGTTCTGCCTCTGCTGTCTCCGCTGGCAAGGCCGTATCAATAACATCGCTCGCGGCGCTTGCAATGGTCGATTTATCAATCGTGGGCTCAATGCGAGTGTGCTCAGGCACCAATGTAGCCGGCTGCACACGGGCACGCACACGCACTTCTCCGACAATTTCGTTGCGCTCAACCGGCGTGTTATCGAGCCGACCTCCCGATACCGGCTCAATACGCAGCTTTAAGTGTTGTGCGCGCTTACGCAGCAGCAATAAGACAATAGTAGCCACCACCAACGCTACTATAAGATATTGAATTGATTGTGTTTGCATAGTGGCACTCATGTTGATTTGGTTCGTCGAAATGCTGGCTTACTGATTCGCCAACGCGGCGGCTTCATCCACATTGACCGAGACTAAACGTGATACGCCCGGCTCTTGCATCGTGACACCCATTAATTGCGTGGCCATTTCCATGGCGATTTTATTGTGCGTAATATAAATGAACTGGACCTGCTGTGACATCTCTTCTACCAATCTAGCAAAACGCCCGACATTGGCATCGTCGAGCGGTGCATCAACCTCATCCAGTAAACAAAAAGGTGCTGGGTTTAGCTGGAAAATCGAAAACACCAGCGACAATGCCGTCAGCGCTTTTTCGCCACCGGAGAGCAGATGAATCGTTGAGTTCTTTTTCCCCGGCGGCCTGGCCATAATCGTCACGCCAGCCTCCAGTAAATCGTCATCCGTGAGTGCTAAATAGGCACTACCACCACCAAAGACCTTTGGAAACAAGGCTTGCAAACCTTCATTGACCTTCTCGAAGGTCTCCTTAAACAACGCGCGCGTTTCTCGATCGATCTTGCGGATAGCATTTTCCAGTGTCTCAAGCGCTTCCATCAAATCAGCATCTTGTTGATCTAAATAGACCTTTCGCTC
>JBDSQT010000180.1:0-3502 GCA_039929665.1 Paraperlucidibaca sp. | reverse complement strand
TGGTACTGGTCGTGGCCCACAAGCTCTGGGGCTGGAATAAATGGCTAGCGGGCCTCATCGTACTGCCCTTCCTCACCGTCGACTTGGCATTTTTCGGAGCTACATCGCTGAAGATTACCCAAGGTGGCTGGTTTCCGCTGCTCATTGGCAGCTCGGCATTCTTCATCATGGCGACTTGGAAAAAGGGCCGCGATATTCTCGCTGAACGCCTCAATGCCGAAACCATGCCGTTGAACTTATTCGTCAATAGCATTGGTGCCAGTGTTGGTTTAACTGTGCCCGGCACTGCGATTTTCATGACCGGCTCGCATCATTATGTGCCGCATGCACTGTTGCACAATCTCAAGCACAACAAAGTCATACACGAGCGTAATGTGCTGCTGACCTTGGTCACTCACGACGTGCCCACGGTGGAAAGCCGCGACCGTTTGCACATCGAAAAGATTGCTCACGAGTTCTATTTAGTTACTGCCGCCTATGGCTTTAAAGAGCAACCTGACATCCCGGAGCTGTTCAAGCTGAGCGCCACGCAAGGCCTGAGTTTCGACATGATGGACACCAGCTTCTTCGTCTCCCGCGAGCGACTCATTGCCACCGGTCGCAATGGCATGAGCCGCTGGCGCGAGCTACTGTACGTGGCCATGGCGCGCAACGCGGTCTCCGCCACCGACTTCTTCCGCATCCCCACCAACCGCGTGGTGGAGCTGGGCACTCAGGTTATGTTGTAAGACCGTCGATGATCTGGTCAGTGATGAAGCTGGCCAGATCATCGGCCGTGAGTTGCGGATTCACGATAATACTGGCCAGAAACAGGCTAACACCAGTGATGTACAGCCCGCGTATGTCATGCGTCTCGCCATTCGCTGACACCACGCTATTGACAGCATCTGCACCCACACGGCAACTGCCGCCGCGCCAAGCCACACTGGTTTTATCCTGCACTATGCCTGAGCGCGGGTTGATGCCAAGTAGTCGTCCGTTTTATCTCGAGGATGTGGCAAACTAAAAACCACAAAAACAATAAGGAGCGCGCCATGACTACGCCCAACGAGCGCACGCCGCTAGCCGACTCAGACCCAAGCAAGAAAGAATCCAGCACCAAAAAAGTTGGCCTCCGCGATATTGCCCGTGGCGCCCTCGCGGCCATTCCCGATCTACTCACGGTTAATCGCGGCCTATTTGGCTTGGCTACGCTTAAACCAGACTCCGAAATGTCTATTGGCCGCGTTCTCGAGCGCTGGGCACGACAAACGCCCGATCGCGTCGCCGTACAATGGCAAGATCGACGCTGGACCTATGCTGAGTTCAATAGTTGGGTCAATCGCTTAGCCGCGAGCTTTGCCCATAGCGGCGTGCACAGTGGCGACACTGTCGCTATTTTGGCGGAAAACAGCCCCACACAACTGGCGTGTGTGGCTGCCGCAGTGAAGCTTGGCGCTGTCGCCGGCATGCTCAATTTCAACCAACGCGGTGACGTGCTGCGCCATAGCATCAATCTCGTGAAGCCGCGCTTATTAGTGCTCAGCGACGAATGTGCAGAGGCCTTAAGCAGCACCAATATCAATCCTCTGACGCGCCCCGACATCGGCTTTTTCTGGGTCCAAGGCCAAGGCCATGCACCGCAAGCCAGTGCCGCCTGCCCCGAGGGCTTTACTGACCTGGCTCGCGATGCCGGTCGCCGCCGCAGCATCAACCCCGATAGCACGCGCCATGTGCAAGCCCGCCAGCCCTGCTTCTTTATCTTCACCTCAGGCACCACGGGCTTACCTAAAGCCTCGGTGATGACACACTATCGCTGGCTCGCCTCCATGGCCGGTGTCGGCAACGCCACCTTGCGCCTACGCAGCGATGATGTGTTTTATTGCTGCCTGCCGTTCTATCACAACAACGCATTGACCGTGGCGTGGGGCTGCGTATTGTCGGCGGGCGCCACCTTGGCCATCGACCGCAAATTCAGCGCCAGCCAATTCTGGGATCGCCTGCGCCACTACCGAGCCACTGGCTTTACCTATATTGGCGAGCTACTGCGTTACTTGCTCAACCGCGACCCACTCAATAACGACACCGCCCACGATGTCCGACTGATCACCGGCAATGGCCTACGCCCTGAAATCTGGCAGCAGTTCCAGCAGCGCTTTGGCATCGAGCGTATTTACGAGTTTTATGGTGCTAGCGAATCCAATATTGGCTTCATCAATGCTTTTGGTGTCAGCGAGACTGCGGGCTTTTCGCCACTGCCATTTGCCATTGTCGAATTCGATGTCGACAGTGATGAGCCCGTGCAAAATGCCAAGGGCCGCTTAGTGAAAGTTAAAAAAGGTGGCGTCGGCTTATTGATCAGCGAAGTCAGCGAACGCCGACCCTTTGATGGCTACACCGACCCTGAAGCGGGCGAGAAAAAAATGCTCCGCGATGTCTTCAAAAAAGGCGACTGCTATTTCAATACCGGCGATTTGGTACGCGACCAAGGTCTGCGCCATATCCAGTTTGTCGATCGCGTCGGCGACACCTTTCGCTGGAAAGGTGAAAATGTGGCCAGCACCGAGGTCGAAGGTGCGCTCGCTAGCGTCAGCAGCATTGCTCACGGTGCCGTCTATGGCGTATCGATACCCAACTGCGATGGTCGCGCGGGGATGGCGGCTATCACCTTAAAGCCCGGCATGAGCTTCGATGGCAGCACCGTGGCCGCCACGTTAATTGCCAACTTGCCGCGCTACGCCGTGCCTGTTTTCATCCGCGTACAGCCCGAGCAAGAAACCACCGGCACCTTCAAATACCGCAAAGTTGAGCTCAAGCAAGCCGGCTTCGACCCCAAACTGATCGATGACATCTGGCTCTTGCCGCCGCGTGAAAACGCCTATGTGCCGCTGACGAAAAAACACTTTGCCGACATTCACGCAGGACGCATTCAGCTTTAACGCTGCGTACTCAATAGGACAGATGCCATGACGCCACTCTCGCCACCCGACAATATGTTCTTGCTCTTAGAGCGCCGCAATCAGCCCATGCATGTCGGCAGCCTGCTATTGCTCTCACCGCCGCCCGATGCCGGCCCCAACTATGCACAAACACTCGCCGACTGGGCGCTGTCTTTTAGTCGCGCGCAGCCACCATTTAACCAAAAGCTCACTAAACGCTTCGGCCTGCCATTTTGGGAGGAAGACACTGAGTTCGATCTAGAAGCACATTTTCATCATATCTCGCTGCCTAAACCCGGGCGTATTCGTGAGTTATTAGCCATTGTCTCTAAACTGCATAGCGGCCTGATGGATCGCGCCAAACCACTATGGGAAATCTACATTATTGATGGCGTAGAGGATGGCCGAGTCGCCGTCTATAGTCGTATCCATCACGCACTCGTCGATGGCGTCGCCGGTATGCGTATGTTGCAAAAGAGTATGTCTGCCGATCCCAGCTTTCGAGATGCCGTGCCGTTTTGGGCCATCCCGCCGCGCAAGAGAGCCGCACCCGAAGGCGTAGTCGCCAATGTCACCGCGCCTAT
>JBDSQT010000179.1:0-17757 GCA_039929665.1 Paraperlucidibaca sp. | reverse complement strand
CAGCGACTGCCAACACACTCCACGCACTCGTCGTCACAATCAATACACTTGCTGTTGCAGCTCGAATGAACTTATTCATTTTTATAACTCCATGGATGGCGTGGTAAATATACCCGTAAAAAAATTTTCTGTGGTGACCTATTTTCAGCCGCGCCGATCGGCCACGAAGTGATTAGTACGCCGCTCATGACCAATGGTTGACATCGGGCCGTGGCCTGGCACAAAACGCATATCATCAGGCAGCGTCCAGAGCTCACGCTTGATGGCATCGAGCAAGTCTTGATGATTGCCCATCGGGAAGTCGGTACGGCCAATGGAGCCGGCAAATAGCACATCGCCAACAAAGCTCACACCCGCACTTTCTGAAATAAACACCACATGGCCCGGTGTATGACCTGGGCAATGACGCACCAACAGGGTCTCAGCACCGACAGTGACTTCGTTGCCTTGGTCTAGCCAGCGCGTCGGCGTAAACGGCCGCGCCTTGGGAAATTGAAACATTCGCGACTGATCATCCAAGCGATCTATCCAAAACTGATCGCCGGGGTGCGGCCCCTCAATGGGTATATGCAGCTGCTCAGCTAAATCCGCTACCGCACCCGCGTGATCGATATGGGCGTGAGTGACCAGCAACTTAGTGAGCGTCACGCCCTCAGCAGCAACTAAAGCCAGCAATTTATCGGCATCGCCGCCGGCATCTACCAGCGCTGCTTCATTGGTGGCATCGCACCAAATCAGGCTGCAGTTCTGCTCAAACGGTGTAACGGGGTGAATGCGAAAGCGTAAAGCCATTAACGCAGCTCCAGGTTAGGGCGGCTGATTTCAGCGGCGGCGGTTGGACGGTGCTCCGGCTTAAGGCGCACATAGAGTGTTTTAACAACGCGAGCGATGACTTCACCGTCAGCATCGACAACTTCAACGGTGAGCTCAGGGCGAACGGCATCACCGATAGCGGCTTGCTCTATTACCTTGTCGAGCAAACCTTCAGGCAGTCGAAAATAAGCAAATACTTGGCTTCGACCGGGACGCAAGAAGTCGATACGCGCGGCTTGATCCCAGACTATGTAGCGAGAGCCTAAATTCTCCATGAATATAAACATGTAGAACGGATCGACCATGCTGTAGAGGCTGCCGCCAAAATGCGTACCCACGTAGTTTTTATTCCAACGCGTGAGCTTCATCGACACATCGATTTCACGGAAATCTGGGCTAATGCGGTCTACACGCACACCCGCCCCCAAATACGGGGGATACAAACAAAGCAACCAACGCAGGCGACTCGCCTTCATGTAGACACCCTCGGATATAATTATGCTTTGGGCTACACTCGCCCCATCATTGCCAAGGAGCACTTTACCATGCCGTCGATGGATGTCGTTTCAGAACTCGAAGTCTATGAGGTCAACCACGCCGTACAAAACACCACGAAAGAGATCGCTACGCGTTTCGACTTTCGGGGCTCGCAAGTGGAAGTGACCTTTAACGAGAAAAACAAAGAAATCAAGCTTAGCGCCGAATCTGACTTTCAGGTTGAGCAAGTACTGGCCATGCTGGAAAGCCATATGCTCAAGCGTAAAATCGACCCACAAGTGCTCGACCCGCAAAAAATGGAAGCCTCCGGAAAGTTCATGCATCAGGTCATCAAGTTAAAGGATGGCTTAGATAGCGATACCGCTAAAAAAGTGGTGAAGTTGTTGAAAGAGAACGGCTATAAAGTGCAGGCCAGTATTCAAGGCGACAAGGTTCGCGTGACTGATAAAAAGCGCGATGCCCTGCAAGTCGTCATGGCTTTTTTGCGCGAGCAGCAACTGGGTTTGCCGCTGCAATTTAACAACTTCAAGGACTAATGCTGATGGCTTTTACGAATAGCTTGACGCGCGCCATGCGCCCATTTCAAGCGCTACCAGCCAGCCTGCGCCAACGCGCTATATCACTGATATTGGGCCGTTATGTCCCCTACGTCGGCACCTCGGGCCTACTTTACGAAGAGATCACCGAGACGCGCGTGGTGGTGAGCATTAAGAATCGCCGCAAAGTGCAAAATCACATCAACAGCGTGCATGCCGCGGCGATGGCGCTGCTGGCTGAGACCGCCTCAGGATTTGCCGTTGGAGTGAACTTACCCGATGACAAAATGCCGCTGATCAAAACCCTAAAGGTGGATTACACCCGCCGCTCATCCGGCGATTTACGCGCCGTGGCGACGCTCACGCAAGCAGATATCAACCGTATTCGTAATGAACCTAAGGGCGAGGTGTTAGTGCCGGTAGTGATCACTGATGCGACAGGTGCGCAGCCCGTGAATTGTGAAATGCTGTGGGCGTGGACCAGTAAAAAGCGCTAATTTACACAATCAGTAATGCGGGGGTGGCGGCTCAACGTCAGAGCCGCCAGCCTCAGTTGGCTGCAGCATTTTCATCTGCTCGTAGAGATGGCGCATATCGCCCCGCAAGCGCTCAATATGGTCTTGCTGCGACGCCACCAAGCGATTCAGCGCTTCCAGTAAGTCATCTTGAAAAGCGACCTTGACCTCTAAGTCTGTCAGACGCGACTCCATCACCACTCTCCAGCCAAGCATTCAAGTCGCGCAGTATGGCAGACGCCCCAGAGCCGCGCATCTGCTAGACTGCGCGCCATTCAAACTTCAGCTGTTGTTAGAACCATGGCCTTGCTTTCTCTGCGTGATGTATCCATTGCTTTTGGCGGCCCCGCGCTGCTCTCCAAAGTCGCCTTTAGTCTCGATCGTGGCGAACGCGTCTGCGTTATTGGCCGCAATGGCGAAGGCAAGTCGACACTACTGAAAATTATCTCAGGTGAACTATTGCCCGACACCGGCGAGGTCATGCGCACACAAGGTGCTCGTGTCGCATCCTTGCGCCAAGAAGTGCCGCAGGGTTGGACGGGTATTGTCGAAGACATCATCGCCGGCGGCTTTGATGATTTGCCTAGTGGCGATGCGGTATTAGAAGACTGGGAAGTGCAAATTCGCATCAATAAAATCACTACGCGTCTCAGCCTTGATCCCTACGCCGACTTCAACTCACTGTCTGGCGGCCGCAAACGGCGCGTGCTATTGGCCCGCGCCTTGGTCACCGAACCCGACATCTTGCTGCTCGACGAGCCCACCAACCATCTCGATGTGCGCTCAATTACCTGGATCGAAGACTTCCTTTTGGGCTGGAATGGCACGCTGTTATTTATCAGTCACGATAGGCGCTTTCTAGGTAATCTGGCCACCCGCCTGGTCGAGGTCGATCGCGGCCAACTCCGCAGCTATCCCGGCAATTACGAAGAGTATTTGGCTCGTAAAGCCGAACAACTCAGCGCCGAAGGCCATCAAAACTCCGTGTTTGATAAAAAGCTCGCGCAAGAGGAAGTGTGGATACGCCAAGGCATTAAAGCGCGTCGCACCCGCAACGAAGGTCGTGTCCGCGATCTCGAGCAACTGCGTCGTGAGCGCGCCGAGCGTCGTAATCGTCAAGGCAATGCGCGCTTGGTGATGGCCGAGGCCGAACGCTCAGGCAAGCTCGTGCTTACCGCTGAAAACTTAAGCCTGAGTTTGGGCGGTCAGAACCTAGTACAAGACTTCTCGACCGTGGTGATGCGCGGCGACAAAATTGGCCTGATTGGCGATAACGGCGTCGGTAAGACCACGCTGATTCGTATGTTGCTCGGTGACTTAACGCCCGACAATGGCAAAATCACTCACGGCACGCAGCTGTCGGTGAACTATTTTGACCAACTCCGTAGCGCCCTCGACTTAGAGGCCACGGTGGTCGACAACGTTGGTCAGGGTTCGGATTACATTGAAATTAATGGTCAACGCAAACATATCCTGGGCTATTTGCAAGATTTCCTGTTTTCACCGCAACGCGCGCGCACGCCAGTTAAAGCCCTGTCGGGTGGTGAGCGTAATCGTCTCTTGCTGGCGAAGCTGTTTACTCGCCCAAGCAACGTACTCATCCTCGATGAGCCCACCAACGACCTCGATGTGGAAACCCTGGAGCTACTCGAAGAGTTGCTGGTCAGCTACCCCGGCACCTTATTGCTGATTAGCCACGACCGTGCCTTTTTGGATGCTGTGGTCACCAGCACCTGGGTATTTGAGGGCGAAGGCCAAATCAATGAGTACGTTGGTGGTTATGCCGACTGGATCAGACAGCGACCAGAACCCGTCGCCACGGTAAGCGAAGTGGCACCGACTAAAACAGCGACGTTACCCAAGCCTGCCAAGCGCAAATTGAGCTTTAAAGAGCAGCGCGAGCTCGATGGCATACCGACGCTTATTGATGCCTTAGAGGGCGAGCAAGCGGAGCTGCAGGCGGCCTTGGCCGATGGCCAGTTGTTTGTCAGCGATGTCGAGACAGCCACGGCAATGGCTCAGCGCTTGCCAATCATCGATGATGAACTACTGGCGTTATTGACGCGCTGGGAAGCGCTGGGTGGCGAGGCCTAATAGCCACAACAGCGGCATCGGCACCAGCTCGCTAAGGCTTGACCAGAAGGTCATGCTTTGGCAGGCTGCGTTCCCGACATTTGTTGACTTGCTCGCCATGACCGCTGCCGCCTCACCGCACGCCCTCCCTTGTGCCGATATCGAATACCCCAAGACACTGGCGCCAGCGCCATGGACACTCACCGGCCAAGGCTATTTGATCGCCTTGAAAATGCCAGATGAAATGCTGGATAACTGCCCATTTACGCCGACCGCTCTACGCCGTTCGCGACGGAGCAACCTCAGCTTCGCCATGCTAGTGAATTACGACAACAGCCCAGCTGGATCCTATCAGGAGCTGCTGTTTATACCCGGCAGCTTTCAATTCAGCGATGCGCGCCGTGCCAGCATCAGCCGTATTTATGTGTCGAGCTTGGCGTCGGTGGTCAATGGTCGGCGCAACTGGGGCATTCCGAAAGATCGCTGTAACTTTGCCCTCGACTTCAATGACCATGGCATCGATAGCGCGCGCCTGACGGCCGACAATGGCGACATGATCGCCGAGCTACTACTCAGTCATTCCGGCCCTAAGCTGCCATTGCCGACCACGCTGCTGCCGAAGGCCATGCGCACCTTGTCACAGATTTGGGAAGGCCGCGAATACACGCTAACGCCGTCAACAACGGGTCATGGCAAATGGGCGAAAGTCATCGATTGGACATTTAATGCGGACTACTTCCCCGACTTGGCGCAAGGCCGTTGCGTCGGGGCGATGAAAATCACCGACTTTACGATGGTGTTTCCCGAGCCACGCGTGCGTAGCTGGCATGGCTAAGGAAACCAGCCATCAACGTGGTAGGTGATACTTCCCAGAGCGTTGCACGACGGCCTCAATAAACGCGCCGGCATGCACAGGATCGACGAACTGCTCGATGCCATGGCCGAGGTTAAAGATATGGCCGGAGCCAGCCGTCTCACCCAGCTCCGGCGTCCAGGCATTGGCATAGCTGGCCAGCAGCTGCTCAACCTCTTGTTCAATGCGCGGTAGCGGCGCATAAAGCATCGCCGGGTCCATATTGCCCTGTAGCGCCACGCGATGGCCGACACGCGCACGCGCCTCACCCAAATCGGTAGTCCAGTCCAGCCCCAAGGCATCAACGCCGGTATCGGCCATAGCCTCCAGCCATTGCCCGCCACCTTTGGTAAACAGTGTGATGGGCACGCGGCGGCCCTCGTTTTCACGAATCAAACCATCGACGATCTGCTGCATATAGCGCAGCGAAAATTCACGGTAAGCGCCGTGCGATAACGCCCCACCCCAGGAGTCAAAAATCTGAATCGCCTGCGCGCCGGCACGAATTTGCGCGTTCAAATACAACGTCACCGCCTGCGCGAGCTTATCAAGCAGCGCATGCAGCACTTCGGGATTGGTTGCCATCAAGGTTTTTGATTCGCGGAAATCACGCGATGAGCCGCCCTGAATCATATAGGTCGCCAACGTCCACGGGCTGCCAGCAAAGCCAATCAGCGGCACCTGGCCTTTCAGCTCGCGCCGAATCGTGCGCACCGCATCCATCACATAACCAGTGTCTTGCTCTGGGTCCGGGATAGGCAGTGCCGCGACATCGGCCATGGTGCGTACCGTGCGTTGAAAGCGCGGGCCTTCGCCGGTTTCAAAATACAGACCTAAGCCCATGGCATCAGGAATGGTGAGAATGTCTGAAAACAAAATCGCGGCATCGAGCGGAAAACGGCGCAAGGGCTGTAGCGTGACCTCGCAGGCCAGCTCTGGATTCTTCATCAGCTTGACGAAATCACCGGCCACAGCACGCGTAGCACGATACTCAGGCAAATAACGCCCAGCTTGGCGCATCATCCAAACCGGCGTGCGGTCGGTACTTTGACGCAGTAACGCGCGCAGATAGCGATCATTGTGCAACTCAGACATCGACTCTCTCCATCAAGCGGTTTCACGGCGCATTTGCGGTCTGCGCCAAGGCCGGAGTATTGTAGCAGCGAACTTACGAGTACTTTGCTATGACACGACTTTTGCTATTAGTGATTTCGCTAGCGCTGCTTAGCGCCTGCACCACCCGCGAACGCTATGAGGCACGCATCAATACCTATGTTGGTAAACCCATCAGCGTGGTCATGGATGACTGGGGTTATCCCAGCGGCAGCTTTGATGCACCCAACGGCAACACGGTCTACACCTGGGATAAACAATCGAGCTACACCAGTGCACCCAGTGTGCAAACTGGCGTTTTCACTGGCACCGGCAGCGGTGGCGGTGGCTTCTTCACCGGCTTCGGCTTTGGTAGCAACACCGTGACGCGGCGCTGCCAAACCTACTTTGAGGTAGATAAGCAGAAGGTTATTTTACGCTGGCGCACGCAGGGTAATGACTGCCGCGAGTAACTGCGGCAACGGCCTATCGGCAGGCGTAGCCACATCGCCTGTTTTGCACATAAAAAAGGCCAGCTTGATGCTGGCCTTTTTTATGAATCACCGGCGTAAAATCAAACGCCGAGATAATCCATGATGCCTTCGGCAGCCTGACGGCCTTCCCAAATCGCCGTCACTACCAAGTCCGAGCCCCGCACCATGTCGCCACCGGCAAACACTTTTGGATTGCTGGTTTGGAATTTGTAGGTGGCTGTTTCTGGTGCCGTCACGCGACCCGAGCTATCGGTGTTAATGCTTGATGGCACAAACCAATCAGCGGGGCTTGGGCGAAAGCCAAACGCCAAGATCACGGCATCGGCGGGTAAAATTTGCTCTGAGCCAGGGACCGGCTCTGGACTACGACGACCACGGGCATCCGGCTCGCCGAGCTGGGTTGCGACAACTTTCACGCCCGTGACTTTATGGCCATCACCAACGATTTCCACAGGCTGGCGGTTAAACATGAACTGCACGCCCTCTTCGCGCGCATTCCGCACTTCGCGACGCGAGCCCGGCATGTTTTCTTCGTCGCGGCGATAGGCACAGGTCACGCTTTGCGCGCCTTGGCGAATCGAGGTGCGATTGCAGTCCATTGCGGTGTCACCACCACCGAGCACCACGACTTTTTTACCGGCCATATCGATATAGTCGGCAGGGTCTTTCTCAAAGCCAAGATTGCGATTAACCGTGGCAATGAGCAGATCCAATGCGTCATACACACCAGGCAACTCCTCACCTGGGAAGCCGCCTTTCATATAGGTGTAAGTGCCCATGCCCATAAATACCGCATCGTAGTCACGCAGCAGATTATCGATGCTAATGTCTTTGCCGATTTCCGTGTTGAGACGGAACTCGATGCCCATGTCGCTGAAAATCTCGCGACGCTGGCTCATCACCGACTTTTCCATCTTGAACTCAGGAATGCCGAAGGTCAGCAAACCGCCAATTTCTGGATTTTTATCGAACACCACGGCTTTCACACCGCTGCGCGTCAGCACATCGGCACAGCCCAAACCGGCAGGGCCGGCACCGATGATGGCGACCTTTTTCCCCGTTGCTACAACGCCCGATAAGTCGGGACGCCAGCCCATGGCGAAAGCCGTATCGACGATATATTTTTCAGTATTGCCAATAGTCACCGCGCCAAAACCATCGTTGAGCGTGCAAGCGCCCTCGCAGAGACGATCTTGCGGACACACTCGGCCACAGACTTCCGGCAGCGTATTGGTTTGATGGCAAAGCTCTGCCGCTTCAAACAAACGACCTTCGGAAATCAGCTGCAGCCAGTTTGGAATGTAGTTGTGCACCGGGCACTTCCATTCGCAATACGGGTTGCCGCAGCTTAAGCAGCGGTGCGACTGGCCTTCCACTTCTGGCTTACTAAACGGCTTATAAATCTCGATAAACTCCGCGCGGCGGACATCAAGGGCTTTCTTGGCTGGGTCGTGACGAGCCACATCCAAGAATTGAAAATCGTTATTTAGGCGTTCTGCCATGATCTTGCCTCTAATTGCCGTTCGGGCTTACTGCGGGTTAGACACGGTGCTTTTCAGCAATTCTTTAATATTGGCGGCCTTCGGTTTGACCAGCCAGAACTTGCGCTGATACTCATCGAACTCCTCCAGCACAGTACGGCCCCAGGCGGAGTCGGTTGCTTTGACATAGTCGCGCAACACTGACTTCAAGTGTGAACGGTGCGGCCCCATAGGCTCCGTGCTGATGCGATGAATCTCGATCAGCTCATGGTTGCAACGATCGAAGAAGTCATTCTCCAAATCGAGCACGTAAGCGAAGCCACCGGTCATGCCCGCGCCAAAGTTCAGGCCTGTTGGACCCAGCACGGTGACTAAACCACCGGTCATGTACTCGCAGCAATGATCGCCAGCACCCTCAATGACTGCATGGCAGCCCGAGTTACGCACGGCGAAGCGCTCACCAGCGGTCCCAGCGGCATACAAGGAGCCGCCAGTCGCACCATACAAGCAGGTGTTGCCAATGATCGCGGTGTCTTGCGAGCGGAATGCAGCACCTTGCGGCGGACGAATCACCAGCTGACCGCCAGCCATGCCTTTACCCACATAATCGTTGGCATCGCCTTCCAAATACATATTCAAGCCACCGGCATTCCAGACACCGAAGCTCTGACCCGCTGTACCCGTAAATTTCAAGGTGATGGGGGCGTCGCTCATGCCTTGATCGCCATGGCGCTGGGCAATTTCACCCGACACACGAGCACCAATCGAGCGGTCGCAATTACCAATGCGATAGCTAAATTCGCCACCTTTTTTGCCTTCAATCGCCGGCAGAATCTCTGCCACGATCTGCTCCGCCAGCACACCTTTGTCAAACGGCTCATTGCGCTTGTCTTGGCAGTACTGCGGCTTATCAGGCGAAATATGGTCATTTTTCAGCAATGGCATAAGGTCCAGACGCTTTTGCTTCGGCGTATTGCCCGGCAAGCACTCAAGCAAGTCGGTACGACCAATTAGCTCAGCGAGCGAGGCCACACCCAGCACCGATAACCACTGACGCGTCTCTTCCGCGATGAACTTAAAGAAGTTCATCAGCATCTCAGGCTCGCCAATATAGTGATCTTGGCGCAGCTTATCTTGCTGAGTCGCAACGCCAGTGGCGCAGTTGTTCAAATGGCAAATACGCAGGTACTTACAGCCCAGCGCGATCATCGGGGTCGAGCCAAAACCAAAGCTCTCAGCGCCCAAAATGGCCGCCTTCACCACATCGAGACCGGTCTTTAAGCCGCCATCGGTTTGCACGCGCACTTTGCCGCGCAAGTCATTGGCACGCAGTGCTTGCTGCGCCTCCGACAAGCCCAGCTCCCAAGGCGAACCGGCATGATGAATGGAGCTGAGTGGCGAGGCCGCTGTACCGCCGTCATAACCAGAAATGGTAATCAGGTCGGCATAGGCCTTTGCCACACCGGCGGCGATGGTACCAACGCCAGGCTCAGACACCAGCTTCACTGACACCAAGGCTTTCGGATTGACTTGCTTCAAGTCAAAAATCAGCTGCGATAAATCTTCAATCGAATAAATATCGTGATGTGGCGGCGGCGAAATCAGTGTCACACCAGGCACTGAGTGACGCAGACGCGCAATCAGTGCATTAACTTTACCGCCAGGCAGCTGACCGCCCTCACCGGGCTTAGCGCCCTGCGCGACTTTGATCTGCAGCACTTCAGCACTGACCAAATAGGCCGGCGTAACACCAAAGCGACCGGAAGCAACCTGCTTAATTTTCGAGTTTTTCAGCGTGCCATAGCGCGCCTGATCCTCACCACCCTCACCCGAGTTCGAGCGACCGCCCAAGGTGTTCATGGCAATGGCAATCGATTCGTGGGCCTCAGGCGACAACGCGCCCAAGGACATACCCGCCGAATCAAAGCGCTTGAGAATATTTTCCAATGGCTCTACGGCATCAATTGGCAATGGCGTGTCAGCTTTTTTCAGCTGCAGCAAATCGCGAATCGTGGTGACCGGGCGCAAGTTAACCAAATCGGCATAGGCCTGATAGTCACTGTATTGGCCTGAGCGCACCGCGGTGTGCAGGCTAGTGATCACATCTGGATTGAAGGCGTGATACTCCTTGCCGTAGACGAACTTCAGCAAACCACCCTGATCAATTTGTTTACGCGCGCGCCACGCATCTTCATTGAGCAAGCGCTGATCCATTTCCAATTCAACAAAGCCAGCACCTTGGATTCGGCTGGGCACACCCTTGAAGCAGAGATCAACGATTTCACGATTTAGACCAACCGCCTCAAAAAGCTGTGCGCCACGGTAAGATGCCACCGTGGAGATGCCCATTTTCGACAGAATTTTCAGCAAGCCTTTGTCGATGCCTTTACGGAAATGACCCTGCGCTTCCAGCGGATCGCCGAGAACTTCACCACTGCGCGCCATGTCGGCAATGATGTCATAGGCCAAGTACGGATAAATCGCGGTGGCACCAAAGCCCAATAGCGTGGCGAAATGATGCGAGTCACGAGCAAACGCGGTCTCAATAATCAGGTTGGCCTCACAGCGCAAACCAACTTTGATGAGGTAGTGATGCACCGCGCCCGTGGCCATCAGAGCACTCATCGGCAAATAGTCTTCACGAATGCCACGATCACTCAACACTAGCTGCGAGCGGCCAGCGCGCACCGCACGTTCAGCTTGCTGACAAACCCGCTCAATAGCGGCTTTCAAGCCTTCATCCTGAGCATAATTTAAGTCGATAGTTTCTGACTCAAAGCCTGGCAGATCGACGCTTTGCAGCTGACGAAATTTGCTATGCGAGAGCACAGGGCTGGAGACAATAGCGCGGCGCGCATGCTCCGGCGTCTCTTCAAACATGTTCAGCTCAGGACCAAACGCTGTTTCCAGCGACATCACAATAGCTTCACGCAATGGGTCGATGGGCGGGTTAGTGACCTGCGCAAACTGCTGACGGAAATAGTCGGCGAGATGGCGCACGCGCGTCGACAATACCGCCATCGGCGTGTCATCGCCCATCGAGCCGACAGCTTCTTGACCAGCCTCAGCGAGCGGGCGAATAATTTGGTCACGCTCTTCGTAGGTCACCAAGAACATTTTTTGATAGATATTTAAGCGCTCGCGCGACACTTGCCCGAGCAGCTCTTTTTCCAAGCTGCTGTCGCTTTCGATACGGCGCGCTTCGGCACGCAGCCATTTTTTGTAGGGCTGGGCGTTTTTCAGTAGGTCATCAATGGCTTTGGTATCGAGCAATTCGCCGGTTTTTGTATCAACAGCGATGAGCTTGCCGGGGCCAACGCGGCCTTTCGAAATGACATCTTCCGGTGCGTAATTCCACACGCCAATTTCCGATGCCAGGGTGATGTAACCATTTTTGGTGATGACATAGCGTGCGGGACGCAAACCATTGCGATCGAGCATGCAGACGGCATAGCGGCCATCGGTGATGACCAAGCCAGCAGGGCCATCCCAAGCTTCCATGTGCTTGGCGTTGTACTCATAAAACGCCCGCAAATCGGTGTCCATGGAGTCAACGTTTTGCCAAGCGGGCGGCACCAGCGTGCGCAAAGCACGGAATAAATTCATGCCGCCAGCGAGCAGAATCTCCAGCATATTATCGAGGCTGGACGAATCAGATCCGGTTAGGTTGATGAGCGGAGTGAGCTCTGTCAGGCCGGGCAAATCTGGGTGCGTGAACTTCGGTGTACGCGCCAATGCCCACTGCCGGTTGCCGCTAACGGTGTTGATTTCACCGTTATGCGCCAAGTAGCGAAATGGCTGAGCCAATTGCCAGCGTGGCAAGGTATTGGTCGAAAAGCGCTGGTGGAACACACAGATATGTGTGGCCATGCGCGGGTCATCGAGGTCGGTGAAAAAGCGCGGCAAATCGGCCGGCATCATCAAGCCTTTATAGGCGATGACTTGAGTCGACAGCGTGGTGATGTAGAACTGTGGATCATCACGCAGCTTTTGTTCGGTGCGACGGCGCGCTAAAAACAGTTTGCGGTTGGCGCTGATTTCATCCGTGCTATCGGCCTGCACAAACACTTGCTCAAAGATTGGCAAGGACTGCAAAGCGATATCACCGAGGATGCTTTTATCGGTGGGCACAACGCGCCAGCCGGCAACCTGCAGGCCTTCAGCCTCGATCTCAGCGCTCAGGACATCACGGGCGTGCTGGGCTTTAGCCGCATCGGTGTTAAGGAACACTAAGCCGGTGGCGAAGCGCTCATCAAGACTGATGCCAAGCTCCGCTTGCGCGACCGCTTTGAAGAACTCACGAGGCATAGCCAGCAACAAGCCGCAACCATCGCCAGTCTTGCCGTCGGCGGCAATTGCGCCTCGGTGCGTCATGCAGCTAAGAGACTCAATCGCTGTTTGAACGAGGTGATGACTCGCTTCACCGGTCATATGTGCAATGAGACCGAATCCGCAGTTATCGCGAAATTCGTCTGGATGGTACAAGCCTGCGTTGACGACCGAATGTTCTTCCATCAATAAATACCTTGTGAAACAAAGGTTTAGAAATTATTCACGCATGCGGAAAACACGCATAACGCAAAAAATGGACGCGCATAGTAAGGGAAAAGCTGGTTTTGCTCAATGCGCGAGCGCTTGGACACGTGCATTGAAGCCATAAACCGCCCTATTGGGGCTTGCTTTGCTTCTTTTGTAACGCCTCAACGGGATCGACGCCTTGATACGACTGAACAGCTGGTGCTGCAGCCGATGCATCAGCTGCAGCCTGCGCTCTCGCCAAGGCCTCTTGTTGCGCCAAGAGATTTCTCGCTAACACCGCCTTTACCGCCGCCAGCGTGACTTGATAACTCTGCCATGGCCGCACCAAAAACTGCTGGCCATAGCCCGTAAGGCTTTCTGCCACCACAACTGCCTGGTCGCTGCTAAAAAACTCGCCATAGGTCACCGTAAATCGCGACTTGGCTGCTGTTACTAATCCTAACGCAGGGTCGGGCATTTCTGGCAACTCAAAATAGCGCAAATCTGCACTATTGCCATGGCTGACCATGAAATCAGTTGCTGCGCGCTCCGATGAAAATACGCCCAACTGAATAGTGAATCCAGCCGCTGGCTGATCGGCCAACCATTGCTCCGAGCGATATTGCGGATAGCGCTGCGGTGCTAGACCATCAAAAGGCACCGGCTGATCACCGCCATTGTCTGGCACTAACTCAGGGAAAGCACCGAAGCCCACTTTAAACTCTGTCTCACTATCACGAACAATATTGCCGAGCTCCTGCTCGTTCATTTCCACACGCTCAGGCGTACGCGCATTAAGCACCACGAGGCCAACGATAAAAACACCAATCAAGGCAACGCCTATGCGCGCCTGAAAGCGCGCGACACTCATGCTGTCACCCCAGCGGCCGCCAAGGTGTCACGGACTAAATTGAGCTCATGCATATCGACCACCACTGCCTCACCAATGCGTTTGAGTAATACTAAGCGCAGCTGCCCATCGACATTTTTTTTATCCACGGCCATGGCGGCCAAGAAATCAGCCTGCGAAATATCCGTAGGCGCCTGTACGGGCAAGCCCGCGGCTAGCAGTAGTGTGCGCAAGTCTGCAACCTCGGCAGCACTAATCCAGCCCATGCGTTGCGATAAGTCCGCCGCCATTAACATGCCAACCGCGACCGCCTCACCATGCAGCCAGCTGCCATAGCCCATATTCGTTTCAATGGCATGGCCAAAGGTGTGGCCCAAGTTTAAGAGTGCACGCACATCGTGCTGCTCCAGCTCATCAGCAGCGACCACTTCCGCTTTATGCTGACAGGAGCGCGCCACGGCCTCGGCCAACACCGCAGGCTCGCGCGCTACCAGTGCTGGCATATGCTCGCGCAGCCAGAGCAGAAACGTAGGGTCGCGAATCAAACCGTACTTGATGACTTCAGCCAAGCCAGCTGATAGCTCACGATCCGGCAGAGTACGCAACACGGCGGTATCGGCTAAGACGACCAACGGCTGCATAAAGGCACCAATCATGTTTTTACCGAGCGGATGATTGATGCCGGTTTTTCCGCCTACCGATGAGTCAACCTGCGCCAGCAAGGTGGTAGGGATCTGAATAAAGCTCACGCCACGCTGATACGTCGCGGCAGCAAAGCCTGTCATATCGCCAACCACGCCGCCGCCAAGAGCTATCAGTGTGGCTTTACGACCAAAGCGCGCCTGCAGCAAGGCATCAAAGATCATCTGCAAATGCTGCCAGTCTTTGTACTGCTCACCATCGGGCAAAATCACCTCAGCGACATTCAGGCCAGCCCCTACTAAGACCTCGCGCAGCGGCGCTAAATACAATGGCGCCACAGTGCTATTGCTCACCAACATGACCTGACGACCAGCAATATGTGGCAATAGCACATCGGCTCGAGCAAACACGTGCTCATCGATATGAATAGGGTAACTGCGCTGACCTAAGGCCACGGTTAACACGGGCATGCGACTCTCGACCTAAAAAATAAGCAGCCTTAGCGTAAGTCCAAGGTCTGCAAAATATGAAATGCGACATCGCGCGCGCTGCTTCGTTCGGTGGGCATAATGTGGTGCGCCACTTCGCGGTAGAGCGGGTCACGCTCAATGAGCAAGGCGGTGAGTTTAGCGCGTGGATCTGGCGTTTGCAGCAATGGCCGATTTTGATCGCGGGCAGTGCGCTCAAGCTGGCGCTCTACTGGCGTCTCCAAATAAATAACCGTACCTCGCGCATGCAAGGCAGCGCGATTTTCTGCGCGCATGATCGCACCGCCGCCAGTCGCCATGACGATATGTTGGCGCTGCGTGAGCGCCTCTATCACCATGGACTCGCGCTGACGAAATCCCGTCTCACCCTCAATATCAAAAATCCACGGAATATTCGCGCCTGTACGAGCCTCGATTTCATGATCTGAATCGAGAAACTCCCAGCGCAACAATTCTGCGAGCTGGCGGCCAATGGTGGTTTTACCCGCGCCCATCGGGCCGACCAAAAAAATGTTCTTCACCCGCGCCTGGCGCATCGTGTGTTCCTGCTTCTAGCGCTTGATAAACGGCATCGTTTATCAAGCGCGGGGTGACAAAAATAAATAGCTCTTGCTCATCTTGACGCATGGTGTCGCGCCGAAACAGAGCGCCAAGCACCGGTATTTTGCCTAAAAATGGCACCGCGCTGCTGGCTTTTACAGCCTGTTGGCGAAAGATACCGCCAAGCACTAGGGTCTGACCATCCCGTAATCGCACTTGTGTCTCTAATCGGTTGGTGTCAATGGCACGTGAACCATTGGCCTGCAGCTCGCCGGGACTGTCGTGACTGAGCTTTAAATTGAGCTGTATATCACCGCTCGGAGCGATGGCAGGCACAATATCCAAACTCAGTTCAGCATTGATAAATCGGGTCGTACTAGCACCACTCTGCGTGGTTTCTTGATACGGAATTTGCTGCCCAGAGGCGATGCGCGCGGGCTGTTGCTCAGCAGTCATCACGCTCGGTCGCGCAAGAATTTTACCATCGCCCTCGCTCACCAAGGCCGATAAGGTTAAATCGAGTGTCGGACCATCAATACCCAAAAGCCCATAACGGATAGCCGAGGCGTCGGCGGTGCTGGCTAGCAGCGGAATCAAGCCGTTGCCATTGGCGCGCGTAAACGCCCATTGCGCGCCGTAAGCACTCGACTTATTGCGCGACACAGACACTAATCGAGTCTCAATAAGCACCTGCCGACTGGCACGGTCGAGCGTGATTAACCACGTCTTTAACTGTGCCAAGCGTGCCGCATGATCGGTGACCAGCAAAGTATTCGTGCGGCTATCGGCATCAACGCGACCGCGCGGGCCTAGCAGGCGCTCGCCCGTGCCCGCACTAGACAGCAGCTTCACCAACTCAGGCGCTTTGGCATGATGTAGCTCAATCAACTCGGTGAGCAATAGCTCACGCGACTCCTGCGCCAAGGCTTTCGCACGCGCCTGAGTGTCGCGCTGGGTAATTTCATCCAATGGTGCCACCCAAAATACATCGCCCACCAACTCGCGGGCCAAGCCACGTGCGTGCAATACCGCATCGAGCAAGCCGACCCGATCGCGGGCATTAGCCTCTATCGTCAGCTGACCCTGCACGCGATCACTGAGCAGGACGCCGACCTTGGCAGCAAGCGCCATATCAACAATGACGGCTCGTACATCAGCGTCCTTGAGGCTGACTCGTAGACTTGCGGCATGCGCTGGCGGCACATACAGCAGCGCGCCGGCGAAAATCCACAGCAGCATAATCACAGCAGACGCTTTACTCATGCAGCCCTCCTTGGCAGCGTTTAATCAGGCCTCCGTTTTACGCGACGGCTTTCCGTGGCCCCGCGCTTAAGGTGTAGCAACGCCAGTGATGAAATGCCAACACAGTGACCGTGTTCGTCATCGCCTAGCAGGCGTATACTGCGCGCCTCACGGGCAATTGGCTCGGTGTTTGTACAAGGTGAATTATGGGCGAGCAGGCCGTGTCATTTCGTTGGTTGCGCTGGATGGGTCTAGGCCTGGCAGGCATTACGCTCAGCGCGAGCGGCTCTTGGCTGACGCTAACGCCAGAGCTACCAGACATTTCGATACTCAAAGAAGTGCGCTACGAGACGCCGCTGCAAGTACTCACCCGCGATGGCAAAGTGATTAGCGAATTTGGCGTCAAACACACCGTACCGCTGACCTATGCGCAAATTCCCAAAACTTTGGTGAATGCCTTTTTGGCTGCCGAAGATGACCAATTTTTTCAGCATGATGGCATCGACTACTCTAGCCTTGGCCGCGCCTTTGGTGAGCTCGTTACCAGCGGCAGCATCCGTTCAGGCGGCTCGACCATCACCATGCAGCTGGCAAAAAACTACTTCCTCACCAATGCCCGCACCTTTAACCGCAAATTTACTGAAATTTTGCTCGCCAAACGCATCGAAGACTCCCTCACCAAGCAGGAAATTCTTGAGCTTTATCTCAATAAAATCTACCTAGGCCAGCGCGCCTATGGCATCGGTGCTGCCGCGAAAATCTATTACGGAAAAACCATCTCGCAACTCACCGTGGCAGAGATGGCGATGATTGCTGGCCTGCCGAAAGCGCCTTCGCGCTACAACCCCATTGCCAACCCCGAACGCGCCATGATTCGCCGTAACTGGATCATCGGTCGCATGCTCAAACTCGGCTTTATCAATCAAGCCGACCACAACAAAGCCCTCAAAGCTCCCGTTGGCCTGAATTACAAAAGCAGTTTGCAGGATGTCGCTGCACCGTATTTGGCCGAAATGGTTCGCGCAGCACTACTCGAGCGTTTCGGTGAAAAAGTCTATGACTCAGGCTACAAGGTTTACACCACTGTGGCGGCGAGCAACCAAGACGCCGCCAACCAAGCCG
>JBDSQT010000178.1:0-16594 GCA_039929665.1 Paraperlucidibaca sp. | reverse complement strand
AGCATGGCTGGTTGTATTTACCGGTGATGTTGGTGGCCTTTGTTGCCTTGGTGCCAGCCGTTATTGTTGCTGAAAAAAAGCATCGTATGCGTGAGGTGTATTTAAGCGCTGTTGGCATGCTGTTTTTCGCCATGCTGGCATTGGCCTTTGCCCATCGCGGCTTATTTGCGCTGATCGCTTCCGTCGCTTTATTCTTTTTTGCCTTCAATTTGCTGGAGGCTTTGCTACCCTCATTGGTGAGTAAAATCAGCCCAGCCGGAGGCAGAGGCACGGCCATGGGTATCTATAGTACAGCGCAGTTTCTGGGCGCCTTCTTGGGTGGCGTGACGGGCGGTGCGCTGCATGATTGGCAGCAGGGCATGGGCTTGTTCTTGGTGCTCGCGGTGGCGACGATAATTTGGTTATGGCGTGCCTATTCAATGGCGCAGCCGGCGTATTTGCACAGTGTGATTTTGCAGCCGGATGGAGTTAGCCGTGCTCAGGTTGGCGACGATAGTGCAGCTGTCGAGCACTCGTTGAGTGAGCAGACCTTGATGGATATTCGCGCATTGGCCGGGGTGGAGGAGTTGGTTGTGCTGCCCGATGACGCGTTGATTTATCTAAAGGTGAATAAGCAGCACTGGTTGCCAGAGTCACTTACACCGTGGCCAGTGAGAATAATTGCCTCCTAGGGTGGCGAAGCGTAGGCCGCTGGTCTACATTAGTTTTAACAAATTTAGTGAGTAGGAGAGAGCCATGCGCGGGATTAACAAAGTTATTTTGGTGGGTAATTTAGGGCGTGATCCTGAGGTGCGCTACCTGCCATCGGGCGGTGCGGTTGCTAACATCACCGTTGCGACCAGCGAGGCATGGAAAGATAAAAATACCGGTGCTATGCAGGAGCAAACTGAGTGGCATCGCATTGTTTTTTATGGCCGCTTGGCTGAGATTGCCGGCGAGTATTTGCGTAAGGGCTCAAAGGTCTATTTGGAAGGCAGCTTGCACACGCGCAAATGGCAAGATAAGCAAACTGGCCAAGATCGTTACAGCACCGAGATCAAAGCCAACACCATGCAGATGTTGGACGGCAAAGGCGGCGGCTCAGCTGGCCCTGATGACAGCAGCATGCCATCTTATGGTGATGATGAGTCCGGTGATTCGGCGCCAGCTCCGCGTGCGGCCGCGGCGCGCCCTAGCCCTGCGGCGCCGCCACGTGCAGCAGCGCCAGCAGCGATGGAAGACTTTGACGACGATATTCCTTTCTAGGAGCGACAATAGTCACTGAATTGACGCCCCGGATAACGGGGCGTTGGTTTTTGTAACAGGGCATCGCAGAGTGCGGCAGAGCGGGAATTTTCACGCTATGATGTCGCCACTATAAGAGTTACGCCTTGTTAGCCAACAGTAGATGTTCGGCAGCAAAGCCGCGATGTCTATTGAGGTCTCTTTGAAGCGTCTTGCCTTCGTTTGTCTACTGTTGCTGGTCTTTGGCTTTTCCGCCCTATACCACGCGCCAGCTCGTCTACTTGCCCCGTTGACGCCACCCACCTTGGGCGTAAGTAACTGGGGCGGCACCTTATTTAATGGTCAAGTGCTAGGCGCATTTAAGCAAAAGCCGTTCTTCATCACCTGGCAATGGCGCGCCATCGAGCTATGGCGTTTGCGTTTAACAGCGCAGGCCAGTATCGCTGGGCCTTTTGATGCGGTGATGGTCGCATCAAAAAGTCCCTTGGGCTGGCAGATGGATCTCACGGATTTACGCCTGCCTGCAGGGCAAAGTGTACTGATGGGACCAGGCACCGCGATTCCGGCGTGGCAGAGTCCCGCGCTGACGATCGCGCGCGCGAGTGACGGGCAGTGGACAGAAGCTGAGGGCTCATTACTCACGGCGGGCGGGATGCTGCGCTTGAATCTTCAGGGCCAAGTTCAAGAGATCAACTTGCCCAGTTCCGCGCTGAACTGGAGCATTAAAGATGGAAACTTGGTCGGTGACTTGCGCCAGCGAGATGGCAATATGGCCCTCGCAACACTGACACTGACACATGACAATCGTATCCAATGGCAAATTCGCGACCGCTTACTGCGCTTAAAGCCGACCTATACCAGTACTAATAGCCCAGACTTGATCGTTCTCACGGTGGCGGAGCCGCTATGACGCCAAGCTATTCACTGTGGCATCATGCCGACACTATTTTGCCAGTCATTGATGGGGGCCTAGAACATGCGTGATCGCTTTGCGCAGATCTGGGAGCAGCGGCGAGCGCAGCCGGCGGCATCTATTGTTTTAGTTATAGCCTCTGTGTGGTTGGCTTGGCTGTTGGCTAAATATGTGTGGCTGATATTCTCAGGGGTATCGGCGTCGTTAGTTGCGCCCGACTTATCGATGTCGCTGCGCGTACCCCCAACTGTTGATGCGCGTCGCATCGGCGTACTGTTTGGCGAGCAAGAAGCAACCCAGGCAACGGTCGCCGATACCACACTGCAATTGCGCCTCGACGGCATTTTAGAGAATCGTAATGCCGAGCTCTCGCGTGCCTTTATCTCCGAGCGCGGTAAGGGCAATCCCGAGATCTATCATCCGGGCGATAATGTTCCGGGCGGCGCCACGCTTGATCGCATTGAAGGCAGTATGGTGATTTTGCTGCGTGCTGGCCGCGAAGAGATTTTGCGTTTTGATTTGCCTAGCCAAGCCGGCTCAACGCCTAGTGTTGTGGCGCCAAATGCCGCGGCCATCCGCGCAGCACAAGCGCGTAATGTGTTGAGCAACTTGGCCGAGCGCTTGGCGAACTCACCGATGACGGCTCTGCGCCAAATGGGTATGCGCCGGACATCGCAGGGCTATATTGTCAGCATCACTGCACCAAAAGAGATGCTCAACCGCTTTGGTCTAAAGCCTGGCGACCGTGTCGTCAGCATTAATGGCCAGCAGGTAGGTAAAGATGTTGAGGCCGATCAAAAGGTTCTCGGTCAGCTGCAAGAATCCGGTAACGCGCGCGTCGAAGTACAGCGCGGTACCCAGACACTCACATTAGAACAAAGGCTCTAAGCCCCATGAAAAAGCCCGTATTAAAAACGCTCGCCCTATGCATGATGTTGCTGACTAGTCACTCCGCTCTCGCCGAGAAAACCTGGAAAATCAATCTGAAAGATGCTGATATCTCTGCCTTAGTGAGTGAAATGGCCGAGATTACTGGCAAGAACTTCGTCGTTGATCCACGGCTTAAAGGCAATGTCACGGTCATTTCCACGCGTGAAATGTCGGCTAGCGAGCTCTATGAGCTGTTTCAAAGCGTTTTAAGTATTAATGGTTTTGCTGCGGTGCCTAGTGGCCCGGTGATTAAAATCCTGCCTGACACCAATGCGCGTCAGTCCGGCATTCGTGTCGATGGCGGCGGCTATCGCGATGGCGAGGAGTTGGTCACTCGGGTGGTGATGTTGCAACAGGCCAATGCTCTTGAGTTGTTAGCCGCGCTGCGCCCAATGATGCCGCAGTTTGCGCATTTGGCCGCCGTGCCAGGCAATAACGCGCTGGTAATTTCCGATCGAGCTAGCAACGTGGAAGCCATGGTCGCGATTATTCGTGACCTCGATGATGGCGAAAAAGATGATGCCATTGAGATTATTCCGGTTAAAAACGGCAAGGCCAGCGACTTGCTAAATATCTTGGAAACCATGGAGTCTGGCGCGCCAGCCGTGGCTAAAAATGGCGGCCAGTCCGGCAAAGTGCGTATCGTGGTCGATGAGCGCACCAATCGATTGTTGGTGCGAGGCGACCGTGCACTGCGCGACCGTGTGCGTGCGGTGATTCAGAGCCTAGACTCAGCACCGGACATGAATGATGACCAAGTGAAGGTCTATCGTTTGAAGTTTGCTAGTGCGCGCCAAGTCGCCGAAGTATTAAAAGGCGTGCTGACGACTGATAGCAAGAGGTCCTCATCGTCCTCAACAGTATCTACGGCAGCGGCTGGTAGCGGTAGCGAAAGCAATAGTTCGCCACGAGGCGGAGCCTCCACAACAACGATTACCGTGGAAGGTGCGAGCCTCATTGCTGACGAAACCCAAAATGCGCTGATTGTCCGCGCTAAGCCGACCCAGCTTCGGCAAATCGAATCGGTGCTTGATGACTTAGATAAGCGTCGTGCGCAAGTATTGATCCAGGCCGCGATTGTCGAAGTGTCAGGCAGTAACGCCGAGCAATTGGGTGTGCAGTTGGCAGCCGGTAACCCTAGAGCCGGCGTTGGTGTAATTAATTTTAACAATGCTGGTGCCAGCTTAACGAGCTTAGCAGCGGGCCTAGCAACCAACGACTTCTCTCAGGCCGGCATCGGCAATGGTGCTGCAGTAGGCTTTGGTGTGTCGACAACCAACTCTAATGGCGATCGTTCATTTTACGGTGCGCTCATTCAGGCGCTGAACTCGGTGACGGATGCCAACCTGCTATCGACACCCAGTATCATGACCTTAGATAATCAAGAGGCGAAAATCGTTGTGGGTCAAAACGTGCCATTCATCACTGGCTCGACAGGCACCTCGGGTTCTGGTGTAACCAATCCTTTTACCACTATTCAGCGCCAAGACGTAGGCATTACGCTGAAAGTGACACCGACCATTACCGATGGCGGCACTGTACGTTTGGATGTACAGCAGGAAGTTTCATCGGTGGTACCATCGGTTGATGGCATCCAGTCGTCGGATATTATTACCAATAAGCGCTCGATCGAGACTTCAATTTTAGCCGATGACGGCCAGACCATTGTGCTGGGTGGTTTGGTGCAAGATGATGTGACCAAGTCCGTGAGTAAAGTGCCATTTTTTGGCGACCTGCCAGGTATCGGTATACTTTTTCGCTCGACCAGCGATACTCGGACTAAACGTAACTTATTGGTGTTTTTGCAACCAACTATTATCCGCAGTAGCGCCCAAGCTGCATCGGTTACTCAGCGGCAATACGGTGCTGTTCGCCGTATTGATTTAGGCATGGATGCAGAGGGTCGTCTGACCAAGCTACCGCCAAATATTCAAGATATTTACCAAGGTGGCATCCAGCGTAATGGTGGTGAGCAAGCCGCTAACGAGCCTACCGTTGTGCCCGCGCCTACCCCCGCGCCCTCACAGACTCCTGCTGCGCGCGCAACAGTGGTAAAACAGCCAGCAGTTCGTACTATCCCGGCATCGCCACGCGCGGCGCAAGAAGAACCTTCGGTGTATAGCGCTGACTTTGCAGATCCGATTGAGTCAATGCCTATGCCGAGCAACGCAACAGTGATTCAGCGCGTACCTGCGCCAGTGCAAGCAGCACCTGCTCAGCCGGCCGCTGCGAAGTCAGTTGCGCCAGCTCAATCGTCGCCGGCCTATCGTCCACCGGTGGTGAGGCCAGATCTGGGTGCAAAGCCTTTTGGTGGCGAGGCTGATGATCCTGTGTTTGCTGAACCAAGCAGCTATACGCCACCCGCTCAGATTCGCACCACAAGTGGTAATGTCTACACGCCGCAGAGCAATACCGCGCCAACAGCTCCAGCACCATCAGCAACACCTGAGCAGCAGCCTAGTGCGGCAGAGACTACTCCGAAGGGTAAGCGCGAGATTCGCACCAAGAGTGGGAATGTGTATTACATCGATGAGTAAGACGTAGCTGTGCCTCGGCCAGCAGTTGTTAAGCTGCTGGCTTTTCGAGTAGTAGCTGTTTGACGAAAGGACGCATGGCTAGCTCGGCGCGTATCTCGCGCAAATTCCAGTAATGCCCACCGACGGCGCGATTGATCATGACCTGCTCAGGTACAGGCTGAAATGCGCGCCATTGCGGCAACGCCTCGCGACTTAGCTTCATGGCAATTTCCGCTAAAGGAAACTCAGCATAACGCACTAGTTTGGTATCGATGCTCGCCTGAGCTAGGCGTATCCATGGCGCATAGAAATCGCTACCCAAATGCGGCGTGTGCTCGGTGTTGCGCGCGCCCATGGCAATCAAGCCTTGCTCTAGCTTCAGTGCGTCATCGGCTAACGCCGCTTGCGTGACGGCGACATAGCGCTGCACGCCAGCATCGCTGAGCGTTTTCACCGAGCCAAAATCGTACATCACTACGCTGCCATCAGGGCGCGCGGCAAAGTTGCCGGGGTGCGGATCGCAATGCACGGTTTTCAGTACAAAAAGCTGGCGAGCGATGCTACGAAATAGCCGCTCGCCGACGGCGTTTCGTGTGGCTTGGTCATAGCGAGTGTCGAGGTGAGCAAAATGATCGCCGGGCTCATAGACCAAGGTGAGTACACGCCGGGTACTGAGCTCTACGAGTACTTCAGGAATGATGACTTGGGCATCATCGCGATGAAATTCACGAAAGCGTTGTAGCGTGGCGGCCTCAAGAAAGTAGTCGAGTTCATCGGTTAAGCTTTGGCGGATTTCCTCAAAAATAGCATCGAGCAGGTCGCCCTTAACCGGCAGCACGCGGGCGATTTTAAACGCCAAGCGGAGTTGGCCGAGGTCGGCCTTGATGCTGGCATCAACATCCGGATATTGCACCTTAACCACCACTTCGCGGCCATCCACGGTGCGTGCGCGATGCACCTGTGCAATTGAGGCGCTAGCCAGCGCAGCCTCATCGAAGTGACTAAAATGCTGACGCCAGTCGCGGCCGAAGGCTTCGAACAAGCGTGCTTCTATTTCACTAAAGGGCCGCGCGGGTGCCTGATTTTGTAAGCTGCTTAACGCCTCAATGAGCTCGGGAGGTAAGACGTCACGGTACTGCGAAATGATTTGCCCAACCTTCATTACCGCACCTTTCATGGTGCCGAGCGTGTGGGCGATTTCGCGGCCAATGCGTGTGTAAAGCTCGGCATCAGCAACACTACGGTCGATATCCTTTTGCCATAAGCGCTGCCAGCGATCACGAGCGACATCGCTGCCGATGCGCGCGGTCATGCCGGCGAGGCTGAGCAGGCGTGAGCCTTTTTTCGGGGGCGGTTTGTTGGCCATGGCGGCCTCCTAAGCTCAGGCGGAGGGCAGAGCTTAGGCTATTGTTGTGAGAACGGCGAGAGGGCAGGGCTGTGGCATCGTAGGCGTCCCTAATGGCTGCCGGCGAATGAGTTCAGCTTAGCGTGATAAGTGCAGCGCCATGGGGTTAGGTAAGACATCGGCGAGCTTGTTTATGCGCCCAGCCAACTCAGGATAGGAGTCTGCCAGCACCGTGATGTGCCCTAGTTTACGGTCGACGCGTTCACTTTTGCCGTAAAGGTGCAGGTGCGCATCGGTGACACTGAGCACGCGGGCACTGTCGGGATGCTCGCCAATGATATTGAGCATGGCGCTGGGTTTTTCCGCACGGGTGCAGCCCAGCGGTAAGCCCGCGACAGCGCGCACATGATTTTCAAACTGTGAGCAATGCGCACCTTCAATACTCCAGTGCCCGGAGTTGTGTACACGCGGCGCAGTTTCATTGGCGACTAAGCCGAGGCGCGTTTCAAAGAGCTCAAGAGTGAGCACGCCGACATGGCCAAGCGACTGTAATATAGAGGAAATATAGCGCTCAGCAGTGAGCTGTGTATTCTCGTCAAGATGCGGCGCAGGCACAATCGAGTGGCTCAAAATGCCGCGATGGTGATGGTTTTCAGCCAGCGGATAAAACTGTGTGTGGCCATCGTGTGCCCGCACAGCAATGATCGATAGCTCGCGGCGAAACTGTATAAACTCTTCGGCAATCAGCGGGACTGAGCCGCCGAGTTGCTGCCAACATAGGCTGATTTGCTCGGCGTCGCGCAGCAAAAACTGGCCTCTGCCATCGTAGCCTTCGGTCACTGTTTTCACGACTAGCGGCAAGCCCAGCGCAGTCACAGCCGCACTGAGGTCGGCCTCAGCGCGAATCTCGTGATAGCGTGCGGAAGGAATCTTGAGTTCGCTAAACAGGTGTTTTTCATTGAGGCGATTTTGCGATACCGCCAAGGACTTCACGCCAGGAAACACAGGCTTTTGCGCGGCAATGGCTTCGACCCATGCGGTGGGGATATTTTCGAATTCGTAAGTAAACACATCGGCGGAGTCGATAAACGCTTGCAAGCTCTCGCTGCTGTACTCGCTGTCGCCGAAGCGTGGGCCTAGAGCTGCCGCTGGGCAATTTTCGGCGCGATCATAGAAGCTAAACGACAGATTCAGCGGATAGCCCGCAAGGGCCATCATGCGGCCTAGTTGGCCGCCGCCAAGTACGCCGATGCGTAAGCTCATGCTTGCACTCCGGGAATTGGGTTGGCTAGCACCGTGTCGGTTTGACGCTCACGAAACGCGCTGATGGCGGCCCGTAGCGAGGCGTCATTAAGCGCTAAAATTTGCGTCGCTAAAAGTGCGGCATTGATGGCGCCGGCCTTGCCGATGGCCAGCGTACCGACCGGCACGCCGCCAGGCATTTGCACAATTGATAGCAACGAGTCGAGACCATTGAGCGCCTGCGATTGCACGGGCACGCCGAGCACCGGTAGTACGGTTTTGGCGGCACACATCCCCGGTAAATGCGCGGCACCGCCGGCGCCGGCGATGATCACTTGAATGCCGCGGCCAGCGGCTTGCTCGGCATAGCTAAAGAGCTTGTCGGGCGTGCGATGGGCGGAGACGACTTCGGCCTCAAAGGGCACGCCAAGATCGCGAAGAGTGTTCGCGGCGTGCTCCATTGTGGACCAGTCAGACTGCGAGCCCATGATGATGCCAACGAGTGGTGCGTGCGTAGTGGCGGTCATAGTGGCCATCCTTGAGGTAGGAAACCGCGAATTGTCGAGGAATCAGTCAGACAGGGCAAGCCCGATGATCGCTGCGGCGATACCAATGCTGATGGTGAGTAGAATCAATAGGCCCAAAAATCGCCAAAATGGTTTAAAGCTCGCCGGCATCGGCTCACGATCCGGTGCGATCTGTTGAGTTGGCGAGGCGGTTTGTTCTGGCTCGATAGGATGGGACATAAGGCATGACTCCAATAAGTGGCGCAAGCCGCAAACTTTACAGGGCTTCGCGCGAATAGACATGGAACAATAGATGACGCGCTCGCCTCACTTTGCGAGAATCCTAGCGCTAACGATTTTTTAGGGTGATTCATGAAAGCTGTTTTGTCGATGGGCTGGTCCTTACTCACATTCCGCGCCGGGCCTGATGCATTGCCGTATGCGCCGCGCTTAATTGTGCCCTTGCTGCTGCTCAATTTAGCACTCAGCTTTGGTATTCAGTCCATTGCCGATAGCGGCATGGATAAGCCGGTGCTGCAGCTGTCTGCGATGGCGCTGGCGGCTGAAGCTTTTTGGCTGGCGTTTTGCTTACAGCGCCGCGGCTGGCGCAACCGCTGGGCGCAGAGCTTCATGGCCTTGGTGTTGGTCGATACATGGATTTCCGCACTGGCTGTGCCGATCGCGCTAATTACCGTTCAAGGCGGTGATGTCTTGCTCGGCGTTGCCGCTATTTTGCAGATCGCCATGACCTTATGGAGCCTTAATGTGCGGGGCTTTGTCTATGCGCAAACGCTGGGGGTATCGCGTTTGCGCGGCATCCTGCAGGCCATGGTGCCAATCCTGTTGGTGATGGTTGTGGCGATATCGCTATTTCCGGAAATTTTACCGATGCCCGAAGCGCCTGCTGTTGAGCCTGCAACCCCAGCCATGACGCCGGAGCGTTAAGTCATGCACATCCATATTTTAGGTATTTGCGGCACCTTTATGGGCTCGCTAGCGGTGCTTGCGAAAGCACTGGGCCATGAGGTCAGTGGTAGCGATACCGCGGTGTATCCACCGATGAGTACACAGCTGCAGGCGCAAGGCATCACGCTGATGGAAGGCTATAAAGCCGAGCATCTGATGCCGGCACCCGATATGGTGATTATTGGTAACGCCTTAAAGCGCGGTATTGAGGCGGTGGAGTATGTGCTGGAGCAGGGCATTGCTTACACTTCAGGGCCGGCGTGGTTGGCGCAGCACGTACTGCAGGGTCGGCATGTCATTGGTGTCGCTGGCACGCATGGCAAAACCACGACGACGACTATGGTGGCGTGGATTTTGGAGCAGGCCGGTTTAGCGCCGGGTTTTCTCATCGGCGGTGTGCCTCAGGGTTTTGAGGCCAGTGCGCAGCTCGGCGGTGGGCGCTACTTTGTGGTGGAGGCTGACGAATATGACTCGGCGTTTTTCGATAAGCGCTCGAAGTTCGTGCACTACGCTCCCCGCACGGCGGTGTTGAATAACCTTGAGTTCGATCACGCCGATATTTTCGACAACCTCGCCGCTATTCAAAAGCAGTTTCATCATTTGGTGCGAACCATCCCCGGCGGTGGTCGCATTCTATTTCCCGACGATGAGCCCGCACTGCATGACGTCATTGCCATGGGCTGCTGGACGCCAACGCAAACCATGGCCATCGGCGCTAGCAGTGCTGCTGATGCGCCTATATGGCAAGCTGAATTGCTCGCTGCCGATGGCTCAGCTTTTGCTATTTGGCATCACGGCAAGCGCTGCGCTGAGGTGCATTGGCCGCTGACAGGCTTGCACAATGTCCGTAATGGCATGGCGGCAATAGCCAGTGCCGAGCATGTTGGTGTGCCTGTGGCGCAAGCGACTGAGGCGCTGTCGCAGTTTCCTGGCGTGAAGCGGCGCATGGAGCTGCTTGGTCGCCCCGGTGACATTGCTCTTTATGATGACTTTGCGCATCACCCCACGGCCATCCGCAGCACGCTCGATGGCCTACGCGAGCGCCAAGGTACGGCGCGCATTTGGGCGATTATTGAGCCACGTTCAAACACCATGCGTTTAGGTGCGCACAAAGCGCATTTGGCCGAAGCGGCAGCACCCGCCGACCAGGTTATTTGGTATCAGCCGCTGGGTATGGACTGGGATTTGGGTGATGTGGTCGCGGCCAGTGCTGGGCGTGCCAGCCTAGCCACAGATCTTGAGGCCATCATCACGCGGGTGAGCCGTGAGGCGCAGGCCGGTGATGCCATTGTGGTGATGAGCAATGGCGGCTTTGGCGGTATTCATCAGCGCTTGCTGGCGGCGCTGCAGGCGCGCGCTGACGCAACTCTGTCAGTGTTGGGCTCTTCTGCTAATAGCCGTACAGGCGGCGCAGCAGTATGACGCTACTGGCGGCGCTCGCGGTCGCGCTAGGCGCCGCCATCGGTGCGTTATTGCGCTGGATGTTAGGGTTGGGCTTTAACACGCTCTGGCCCACGCTGCCGGCCGGCACATTGCTGGCGAACTGGCTGGGTGCCTATGCCATTGGCGTGCTGGCGGCATTATTTAGTGCGCATCCTGGCGTCTCAGACACCACTCGGCTGTTATTGATGACGGGTTTGTTGGGTGGCTTAACGACGTTTTCGACGTTTTCGCTAGAGGCGGTGAGCCTGATGCAGCGTCAGCTATGGCTGCCGGCGATCTCGCACATCAGCTTGCATGTGCTGGGCTCAATTGCACTAACGCTGGCGGGAATGGCCAGCGTTAGTGCCTTGCGCGGCTAAAGCCTTAAGCCTTGATGTCCGGTACGCGGCGTTTGCGCATACGGATATTGAGCATCTCGACCATGACCGAGAAAGCCATTGCGCCATAGACGTAGCCTTTAGGCACGTGTTGGCCAAAGCCTTCGGCAATCAGCAGCGTGCCGACTAAGATCAAGAAGGCCAGTGCCAGCACCTTAATGGACGGATGCTCTTCGACAAACTCGCCAATCGGCTTCGCGGCAAACATCATCACCACAACCGATAGCACGATGGCGATGACCATGATGCTGACGTCTTGTGCTAGGCCGACCGCGGTGATCACGGAGTCCAGCGAGAAGACGATATCGATGATGGCGATTTGTACAATGATGGCCATGAAGTTTGAGCTGGTGGCAGCGGCGGTGCTGATGGCCTGAACTTCTATGGATTCGCCTTCAACGGTATCGAAAATTTCCGTGGCCGACTTCCACAGCAAGAACAAGCCGCCGCCGATTAAGATCAAGTCTCGTCCGGTCACAGCGATGCCTGCCAGGGTGATCAGCGGGTCGGTCAAGCGCATGACCCAGGTGATTGACAGCAGCAGCGCAATCCGCGAAAGCATGGCCAGCGCTAAGCCGAAGACGCGAGCAAATTGGCGTTTTTCCGGGGCCACTTTATTGACCAAAATAGTCAGGAAAATAATATTGTCGATGCCCAGCACAATCTCTAAGAGACTGAGCGTGGCGAGTGTGATCCAAGCTTGTGGGTCAGCAATCCATTCAAACATAGCGGTTCTCAGGCAAAGTGGCAGACATAGTCTAGGGTGTCGATGGTCTCGATGTCGAAGCTTGAGTTCGCGGGCACATCAAACGAGCTGCCGGCGCGGTAGTCTGCCCATGCCTCGGCGCCGTTCATGCGCACGCGGCAATGGCCGGCATTGATTTCCATGACCTCAGCCGCTTGCGTGGTGAAGGTTAGCGTTGAGGGCAGGATTACGCCTAAGGTTTTGCGCGTGCCATCGGCGAAAATAATGGCGTGGCTGACACAGCGGCCATCAAAATAGACATTAGCTTTTTTCACTACAGTGACATTGTCGAACTGACTCATGAGCTGCTCCGGCGCAGGGCGATTGGTTGCGCGGATTCTAGAGCCTCTCTAACGGGGCGCAAAGGCCTGTCACTAAATAGTCATAGAAACTTCATCTATCGGTTGCCGGACTGTCCAGTCACCGTCATGCCAGCAAGCCAGACTGCCAGCATGAAAAAAACCATAGAGAATCCAAATGCATTAAATTTTTCATGGCAGGCCGCCACACACGATCCTGTCATCCTTCCCAACAGACCCTATGCGCAGATCCGTGACCAACTAAAAACCGGCGATCTGGTATTGTTTTCTGGACGTAGTTTTGCGGCTCGCCTAGTGCGCGGCTTTACCGGCAGTCGTTGGTCGCATGTGGGCTTAGTCGTTCGCCTCCCAGAGATGCCACAAACGCCGCTGCTCTGGGAGGCGACTCGTGCCAGTAAGGTGCATGACATCACCGAAGGTAAGCCTTTCGATGGCGTGCAGTTGGTCGCTTTAGATGACCGTATTGCGAGTTATCAGGGCTTGGTGGCCGTGCGCCGGCTTCAGCACGTGCACACCGATGCGCAAGCACGAGCGCACCTAGAGTCACTGATTGATGAGTGGCGTGCTAAGCCGTATCGCAACTTTATTCGGCAGCACATCAGTGCCTGGGTGCGCGGTGAAGAGGCGCTATCGTTTCGTCGCGGCGGATTTTGTAGCGAGCTAGTGGCCGAGGTGTATCAGCGCTGGTCATTGCTCCCAGAAGACCGTCCAGCGCATCATTATGTCCCTCGTGATTTTGGCTGCGAGCAAGGTGTGCCCTTGCTTCGTGGTGGTTTATCCCCCGCCTGTCTGCTCACCGTCTAGTGTGCTCAATAAAGCACTTTCGCAATCGCATAAGCTGATGTAGCTTTTCAACGGTAGAGATACCGCTTGTAATTTGAAGCCATCCTGCATTCCCCTAGGCGGCAACGCCCGCCTGTTGAGGCCATAGGAGGCTGACAGATGACCCCACGCCAAGCCGATGCGCGCCGCAAAGCATTTGTTCTCGACACCAATGTGCTGATTCACGACCCCAACGCGTTACTCAATTTTGAAGAGCATCATGTGCTCTTGCCGATGACCGTTTTAGAGGAGTTAGACAAGCTCAAGTCTGGAAAGGCCTCGGTGTCGGCTGAGTGTCGCGCCGCTATTCGCATGATCGATCGTATTTTGGGTGATGCGCCGCCTCAGCAAATCCGCGCTGGCGTGCCGATTTGGCGAGATGCTCAGCGTGAGTACTTGGGCACTTTGTCGGTACTGCTCGATCAGCCTGAGGGTAGTGTGCAAACGCTGACGAACGCACTTAATGACAATAAGATCATTAACTTGCTGATGGCTTTGCAACTTGCTGACCCGGACACTGACCTAGTGTTGGTGACCAAAGACATCAATATGCGCTTGAAGGCGCGCGCCTGCGGGATTGCCAGCGAGGATTACGCTAACGATCAGTTAGTCTCCGATATCAAGCAATTAGCCAAGGGCTACGTTGATTTTGACGGCTCGTTCTGGGATCGCTTCAATCATGTCGATACCGTACAGGCCATGGGTGAGACGAGGCATTATCTCAAGCGCACTGACTGGCTTGATCCGGTCTATGCCAATCAATTTATTAAAGATGAGATGGGCTTTATTGGTCGCGTGTTGTCGGTCGATGATGAGCATATTGTCTTGCGCGATCTCAACAAAGACCGTTTGATGAGCCAAGAGGTTTGGGGCTTGCGCCCGCACAATATTTTGCAGGCAATGGCCTTAGATCTGCTTTCTGATCCGAACGTGCATTTGGTGTCATTAACGGGCCCTGCGGGCTCTGGGAAAACTATTTTGGCGCTAGCCACGGCCATTGAGCAGAGCATCGAAGAGAAACGCTTTAATAAAATTATTGCGACGCGCTCAACACCTCCGCTGGCTGAGGAGCATGGCTTCTTGCCGGGCACTGAAGAAGAGAAGATGGATCCTTGGCTGGGTGCGATAAGTGACAATATTGAGGCCTTACATTTGCATGATGAAAGTCCGAAAGGCTCGATTGAGTATGTGCGTGAGCGCGCCAATATTCAGTTTAAAGCACTGAACTATATTCGTGGCCGCAGCTTTCAGAAGGCTTTGATCTTGATCGATGAGTGTCAGAATCTCACGCCGTATCAAATGAAGGCCATCATCACGCGAGCCGGCGAGGGCTCAAAAGTGGTGTGCTTGGGTAACTTGGCGCAAATCGATACGCCGTACTTGACCCCCACTAGTTCAGGACTAGCCTATATGTGTGAGCGCTTTAAAGGCTTTGCTCATGGCGGCCATATCCAGCTCGAAGGTGTGCCACGCTCCGTGTTGGCTGAATACGCCGAAGCAAATTTGTAGGTCTCTGCATTCTTGATTATGTCATCTTTTGCCTTTACCCTTCGCGGCGTCAGTGCCAGGGCGAACCAGCCACGTGCCACGCAGCAACCTGACGCTTGGAAGAGCTTCTTGATCTCGCCAATCTGGGCGTTTAAAGGCTTTTTTCTACTCCCAAACTGAAGGAAGGTTTGTTATGCGTTTATCTGACTATTGCTCCGATGCCGAGTGGGCAAAAATTAAGAAAGTGGCCGATGACAAAGAAACGCCGTTTCTGGTTATCGACCTCGAAATCATCAAGCAGAAATATGTTGAGCTGACCAACTGCTTCCCGAAGGCTAAAGTGCATTACGCACTAAAAGCTAACCCGGGTCAGCCAGTGATCGATCTGCTTCGCGATCTGGGCTCGAACTTCGACTGCGCTTCCATGTTTGAGCTCAGTAAAGTGCTGGACTCCGGCGTGTCGCCCGATCGCGTCAGCTATGGCAATACCATCAAAAAAGCCGCGCATGTGAAGTGGGCCTATGACCAAGGCATTCGTTTGTTTGCCACGGACTCAAAGGCTGACTTGCAAAACATTGCTGAGTACGCGCCGGGCTCGAAAATTTTTGTGCGTATCTTGGTCGAAGGTGGCGAGACAGCCGAATGGCCATTATCGCGTAAGTTTGGTTGCCACCCAGACATGGCAATTGACCTGCTAGTGCAAGCGAAAAACCAAGGCCTGATCCCTTACGGTATTTCCTTTCATGTTGGCTCGCAGCAAAAAGACATTGCGGTCTGGGATGCGGCCTTGTCGAAAGTGAAGTACATGTTTGACTGGATGAAGTTCGAGGAAGATCTTGAGCTGAAAATGATCAATATGGGTGGCGGCTTCCCGGCGAACTATATTTCTGAGGTCAACCCCATCAGCATCTATGCGCAAGAAATTTTGCGCTACTTGCACGATGATTATGGCGATGACGCTCCAGAGATCATTCTTGAGCCAGGTCGCTCTTTGGTTGGCGAGTCGGGTGTATTGGTGTCCGAGGTGGTGCTGATTTCGCGCAAATCGCGTACCGACTTAAAGCGCTGGGTCTACACCGATGTTGGCTTGTTCCAAGGTCTGATGGAGACCATGGGTGAGTCAATCAAGTACCCCATCTATACTGAAAAAATGGATGAGAGCGACAATAAAGAAGGCAGTGTGGTGCTGGCGGGTCCGACCTGCGACTCCACCGACATCATGTATGAAAATGTCGGCTATCACTTGCCCATGAGTTTGGCTGCACGTGACCGTCTGTACTGGCTGACCACGGGTGCGTACACCAACTCCTATAGCTCAGTTGAGTTCAACGGCTTCCCACCGCTGCAGACTTACTACGTTAAGTAGTCTCGTCGCTTTTTTGCTCCGATGTGCCGCGCCGTTTCGCGGCGCGCGCATCGCTAGCAAATAACTCTTCTAGTTCCCGCATCGATTGTTTCGCACTAGCGACTAACTCGGCCTCATCTTGATAAATCGCCTGCTGGCGCTTGATCAAATCCTCATCGTATTCGCGAAAGCGCTGCACGCCAGCCTTTGCGCTGACTTCGCTAAAGCCAATTTCCTGTAAGACATCGCAGGCTAACTCCAGACTGCTGGCGAAGGTTTCGCGATGGATTAGGCTGACGCCCAAATCCATCAGGCGATAAGCATGCATGCGATCACGGGCTCGTGCATAGACCGGTGTATCGGGGAAGTGTCTGCGAATGAGTCTAGCGGTATGCACAGACTCATCGACATC
>JBDSQT010000177.1:0-3335 GCA_039929665.1 Paraperlucidibaca sp. | reverse complement strand
GCACCTAAAGCCGTTTGCAACGCCAAGTCGCGGGCATCACGAGGATCTAGACCGAGCTTCACGCCAGTATTAATCATGGCTTCCATTAGGTAGAAAAAATACGCTGGGCCCGAGCCAGAAACGGCGGTCACCGCATCGATTTTGGCTTCCGTGTCGACCCACAAGGCGATGCCCACCGCCGCTAACACTTGCTCAGCTTGCGCGCGCTGCTCATTGTTCACAGCGGCATTGGCAAACAAGCCAGTCGCGCCGGTTTGCACCAACGCCGGGGTGTTAGGCATAGCGCGAACGACCGCCACATTGCCACCGAGCCATTGCGACAGGCTTTCAGCAGGAATGCCCGCCGCAATGGAGATAAACAGTGGTTTAGCCTGCTGCGCGGCCGTGGCCAGCGCTTGCGTAACGGCTTTCATGGCCTGTGGCTTGACCGCCAGCACAACGATGTCGACAGCAGCCACCAAGGCCGCGTTATCGGTGCCGGTGTTAAGGCCGCGCTGCGCGTGAGCACTGAGCGCCTGCTCAGAGACATCGGTGAGCATCAGCGCACTAGCGGGCCAACCTTTTGCCAGCAAACCGCCGACTAAGGCCGATGCCATATTGCCTGCGCCAATAAAACCAATGCGGGGAAACTGTGTCATGCGGAGGTTCCGACTCAAGAAATGGTAGGTCGCACGCCAAAAATGGCAGTACCAATGCGCACCCAAGTACTGCCTGCGGCGATGGCCTCAGACAGGTCAGCGCTCATGCCCATCGACAAGGTGTCAAATGGTGCGTCGGCAAGCGCTGGCAGTCTAGCGAGTATAGCGGCATGTGTCTTGGCTAGCGTGGCAAAAGCGCTGGCATCACCCGCCTTGGGGATAACCATAAGCCCGCGCAAGCGCAGGCGCGGCAGCGCCATAACGGCCTCTACCAAAGCCGGTAGCTGCTCTAGGCTGCAGCCCGACTTACTGTCTTCATCATCAATATTAACTTGCAGGCAGATATTCAAGGGCGGCAACTGCGCTGGGCGCTGTTCACTCAGCCGCCGGGCGATTTTCACGCGATCGACGCTATGCACCCAGGCAAAGTTCGCTGCCACTTCGGCGGTTTTATTACTCTGCAATGGGCCGATTAAATGCCATGTGATATCGCGACCTTGCAGCTGCTGGATTTTTTCCAGGGCTTCTTGCACATAGTTTTCGCCAAAGTCGCGCTGACCGGCTGTGTGCAAAGCGGCAATGGCCTCGGCGGGCTGAAATTTACTGACCGCGAGGAGCTGCACCGACTGCTCGTCGCGATTTGCCAAAGCACAGGCGAGACCTATATCGCTCTGGACATGTTGCCAGCGTGAAAATAATTCGTCCGACGAGCTAGCGCGAGCTGAGTTCATGAGCCTAACTGAGTGTTGAGAGTGGCGTTATTGTGGCCTAGCGCCACTGGAGATGCCAATGCCTGAGTCACTTATCCATGAGTCGCCTGGCACAGAAGTGCGTGTAGCGGAGAGTCGTATTTCAGGCTGGCTCCTACAGGCATGGACAGTGGCAAAAATGCTAGGCGCTGCCGATCTACATGCGGTTAGCAATGAACCTATTCGGCTTCGTTTACATGGCGAATTGAGCTGCATCGATAACTTGCCGCCTTGCCCGCCCGCACCATGGCCCGAGGTCTTCGACTTATTTAAAACTAGCGAAAGCACGTTGACGACTGTCGAAACCAGTCTCACCCACCCAACGCTCGGTCGGGCGCGCGCCAGTTTGGCCGCGCATCAGGGCGGTTGGATGCTGGTCATGCGCTTGATTGCCGAGCACATTCCGACGCTCGCCGATGTGCAGCTCAGCCGCCGGCACGCCGATCTGGTACTCGTCGACCATGGACTATTGTTGGTAACCGGCGCTACCGGCTCCGGCAAGTCCAGCACACTTGCGGCATGGCTTGGGCATTGGCGCGAGCAGCGTCGGGGGCACGTCATTAGCCTCGAAGATCCGATTGAGTTTATCCATGGCAATAGCCCCGCGCTGGGCTTAGTTAATCAGCGCGAGATTGGCCGTGATTGCCTGAGCTTTGCCGATGGCCTGCGGGCGGCATTGCGACAAGACCCCGACGTGCTTTTAGTTGGCGAGCTGCGCGACAGTGACAGCGCGCGACTGGCACTGATGGCGGCCGAAACCGGGCATTTGGTGATGGCAACTCTGCACACGGCCAGCGCCATTGGGGCGATTGATCGACTGCTGAGCTTATTTCCAGCCGATGAGCGTGGCCTGGCGCAGGCACAGCTAGCCGACACCTTGCGCGCAGTGATGGCACAGCAGTTGGTCTGGTCTATTGCCTCAGCGGGCAGTAGTAGCACGCCGCGCGCGCAAGCCTGTCGAGAAGTACTGATTGCCACACCCGCCGTACGCCACCTCATCCGTGAGCATCGCTTAGGCGATATCGAGCACATCATGCAAACGCAGGCGGCGCTGGGCATGCAAACCATGGCGCAGGCTATGGCTGCACTCCCCTCATGACGCCAATTAACGTGATAAACCGAGCGCTACCAATACCGTATTGAGTACTTGCTGCACGGGTGATAACACCGGTTCAATCAGCTGATCGATACGGAACGTCACTTCCCGCGTGGCTACCATCACTGCTGCACTCAGGGCATTGCCGAGAAGTGCGGCAGTGTCAGCAACGCCGGGTGGTGCCTGCTCAAGCGGCAGCACGCCAGTACTCAGGTTGCGCAGTAAGCGATTAACGATGCCCACGGTCGCATCATTAATCGCGCTCGTGTGCACCGTACCCAGCGCGGCGATGAGTGAAGCCGTGTCGGTTAGCGCATTGGCCGCTAGTCGTGCACCGCCGCCGAGCACCGGCGTATCGCCAACACCTTGCTCAGCTGCTTCAGCGGCTGCGGCCAGACTGCGTGAAAGTGTCACCAACGGCGCCACAACTGCACTTAAGTCCTGGCGCTCACAGGCGTTGGCCTGCCTCGGACTTGCCACCGCACGACGATACTGAGTCGTCACGGTAGGCATATCTTTAAATGCCGCTGGCAACGCCGCGTTAGTCGGGAAGGTGTTGGCTAGGCGATCACCCAACGCCTGCATGCGCGCCAAGACATCGCGCCCCGCAGCTTGTTGCAAGGCTGTGGCTGACTGCGGCTGGCGCGCCGAGTCGGCACTGGCCCTAAGCACCACGTCGGCAATATCTAAGCTGTCTAAGGTGATCTGTGTCATCGCTGACATGAGCTGTGCTGAAGGGCTACTGCCAACAGACCAAGGCGCAAGACCTTGGCTCAAGGCCGCCTGCATAGGATCAAATGGTCCTGGGGCGGCTATCAGCGCTGTTGATCTAGCGGCCGGTGGCACCGAGCC
>JBDSQT010000176.1:0-3561 GCA_039929665.1 Paraperlucidibaca sp. | reverse complement strand
CGTTGTCGGGCTTTGGTATAAAAAAACTACAGTTTACTGGGCGACCCAGTGTCAATGCCGAGCGCATTGAGCAGCTCAGTGGCATCAAGCCCATTTTCGGCGGCAGTAGAAATAGCATTACCGTGAGCCGAGCGGAGGCCGATCTGCCATTTTCCAATTACGATGCTGAGCTGGTGCTGTTGCTTGAGCAGCAGTGCCGTCTGCGCATGCAACGAATCGATGTGGCGGGTGTTGATGGAAAGGTGCGACAAAAGCTCTTGGGCGACCTGGGGCTAGGTGCCTCATTGGATGAGGTGGCGAGCGCACTAGCGATGTCTCCTCATACCCTGCGGCGTAAGTTGGAGCAGGAGGGCGGCAGCTATCGGGACATTGTTGATGAGGAGCGCAAGCAAATTGCGATTCAGCTGCTGGAAAACACATCGATGAAAATGGATGAGCTAGCTGCACATCTGGGCTTTATGGACTCCGGTGGATTTGTTCGAGCATTTCGGCGCTGGATGAGCTGCTCGCCGAGTGAGTATCGCGAAGCGAGACGAGTCACTGCGTAGTGGTACTGTGAGTGCAAACCCTACGCGTGATAATAGTCGGAGGGGCTTCGAGAAGCTTCCCTGTCACCCCTCTCGAAGCCATCTTTCTACCGTTGCTTATTTATCCTCAGCTAGTGCATTGGTCTGCGATGAGCTGCCGTAAATCATGCGATAAAGCACGGGCAATACCAGCAAGGTCAGCAGAGTCGAGCTAATGATGCCGCCGATCACTACCGTGGCTAGCGGTCGCTGCACCTCACTGCCGATGCCGGTATTGAGTGCCATGGGTACAAAGCCCAAGGCCGCGACTAACGCCGTCATCAGCACGGGGCGAAGCCGCGTTAGGGCGCCCTCGACAATGGCGATGTCTACGGACTTGCCTTCATCGCGCAGGGTGCGAATGAAGGAAATCATCACTAAGCCATTGAGCACGGCCACCCCCGATAGTGCAATAAAGCCCACGCCGGCCGATATTGATAAGGGGATATCACGCAGCGCCAACGCCAGCACACCGCCGGTCATGGCTAACGGCACGCCGGAAAAGACGATCAGCGAGTCTTTCACGGAGCGAAACGCCATGTATAGAAAGCCAAAAATCATCAGTAACGCGAGCGGTACGACCAGCTGCAGACGCTTTGTCGCCGAGATCATCTGCTCGAAGGTGCCGCCGTACTCGACCCAATAGCCGGGCGGAATTTCGATGTTATCGAGCACTTGTTTTTGCACGTCTTGCACGAAGCCTCCGAGGTCTCGGCCCCGCACATTGGCGGTGATGACCATGCGGCGTTTGCCATTTTCGCGATTGATGGCATTTGGCCCTTGGATGATTTCAATGTCGGCAATTTCTTGCAGCGGAATAAAACCACCATCGGGCAATGGCACGGGGAAGGCTTCGATGGCTCGAATGTCATTGCGCAGATTCTCAGGCAGGCGCACGACCAGATCGAAACGCTTGTCACCTTCAAATACCTGACCCGCGGTCTGGCCACCGAGCGCAGTCGACATGACGCGCTGGACTTGCGCCACCGTTAAACCATAGCGATATAAAATCTCGCGCCTCGGGGTAATGGTCATCACCGGCAGGCCGGTTATTTGTTCGTACTTCACATCAGCGGCGCCATCGATAGTTTGAATCAACTTCTCCATACGCTGACCGATGCTGAGTAGCGTATCGAGATCGTCGCCATAAACTTTCACGGCGACATCGGAGCGCACGCCAGAGATCAACTCGTTGAAGCGCATTTGGATGGGCTGGGTGAACTCATAGTTATTGCCTGGCACTTGCAAGACCGCTTGCTCAAGCTCAGCGACAAACTCGGCTTTGGTTTTACGCGGATCGGGCCATTGCTCGCGAGGTTTCATCATCACAAAAGTGTCGGCAACACTCGGCGGCATGGGGTCGGTGGCGATGTCGCCAGTGCCCAATTTAGCAACGACTATGTCGACCTCAGGAAAGCGGCGAATGACTTTTTCGAGGTCTTTTTGCATGCTCACCGCTTGCTCTAGGCCGGTGCCGGGAATGCGCAGGGCATGCAGGGCAATGTCACCCTCATCGAGTGTTGGTAAAAACTCAGACCCCATACGTGAGGCCAGTACGCCTGAGCAGATGACCAACAGCACTGAAATCACTACGACGGTGGTGCGCGCTTGCAGCACCCAGCGCAATGCCGGCTCATAAAAGCGTCGCGCCTGTTTCATCAGGGCATTGTCATGCTCAGAAACTTTACCGGTCACAAATAGTGCGACGGCGGCGGGGACAAAGGTTACGGCGAGAATTAACGCGGCGGTGAGTGCGGCGGCAACGGTGAAGGCCATGGGGTGAAACATCTTACCTTCGATGCCGGTGAGCGTGAAAATCGGCAAATACACCACTAGGATGATGAACACGCCAAACAGGCTGGGGCGAATCACTTCGCTGGTGGCCTGAAACACCGTGCGTAAGCGCTCTTCGCGATTTAGTAGGCGGCCGAGTTTGCGTTGATCTAGGCCTAAGCGGCGCAGGCAGTTTTCTACGATGATGACCGCGCCATCGACGATTAAGCCGAAGTCCAGCGCGCCTAAGCTCATCAGGTTGCCACTGACGCGATTGCTGACCATGCCGGTGATGGTAAATAGCATGGCGAGGGGAATAATCATCGCGGTGATCAGCGCCGCGCGGAAATTACCGAGCAGTGCAAAGAGCACGACCATGACTAAAATAGCGCCTTCCCAGAGGTTCTTCTTCACCGTGTCGATGGTTTTATCGACTAGCACGGTGCGGTCATAGACGGTGTTGGCAACGACGCCTTTAGGCAGTGAGCGATTCACCTCGACGAGCTTATCCGCTACGCGTTTGGAGACCTCACGGCTGTTCTCGCCAATGAGCATGAAAACGGTGCCGAGCACGACTTCCTGACCATTCATCGTTGCCGCGCCATTGCGCAGACCATTGCCTATAGATACTTCAGCGACATCGCCAATGGTGACCGGCGCACCCGATATATTGCGCAGAACGATGCGGCGAATGTCCGCGAGATCAGTGACTTGTCCGGGAATACGAATTAAGTATTGCGAGCCATCGCGCTCAATATAGCCGGCACCGACATTGGCATTGTTTTGTTCCAAGGCCGCGACGATGTCTGTAAAGCTAAGCTGGTAATTGAGTAGTTTGCCTGGGCTGGGCGCGACTAAGTATTGGCGTTCATCGCCGCCGACACTGTTGACCTCGGTGACCCCGCGCACCTTGGCCAGCTGTGGCCGAACTATCCAGTCCATGACCGACTTCAGGTCCGCGCCGCTATAGGCGGTGCCATCTGGTTTTGTCGCGCCTTTTTCGGCATCGACCGTGAACATGAAAATCTCGCCCAAGCCGGTGGCGATCGGCCCCATGGTCGGCTCAATATTTGGCGGTAACTTACTTTTGACTGCCTGCAGGCGTTCAGAGATGAGCTGGCGGGCAAAGTAAATGTCCGTGCCATCCTCAAAAATGACGGTTACCTGCGATAGCCCATAACGAGAAACCGAGCGCGTATTTTGCAAGCGGGGCAGGCCAGCC
>JBDSQT010000175.1:0-7587 GCA_039929665.1 Paraperlucidibaca sp. | reverse complement strand
TAGCCCTAATAGCCATGGCGTGGCGCTAAGCGCAAGGCCCGCTAAGCGCCACGCCATGACTCAGTGTTTTACAGTGCCGCATGCCATAGCGGAATGCGGCCTGGCATCAACATCATGCCGACTCGCGCTTGTTCTTCAGACTCCAGCCACAGCGGCGCTTCGGCACGCAAGGCATTAATCGATTCAATACCGCTGATTTTCAATGTGGCAAAGCGGCCAATCAAGCTGGCATCGCCGGGAAAGTGAATCCAACGCGTGTTCTCGGCAATACCGACTAAGTAGCCCGGATAACGTTTTGACTCACGATCAATCAGCACGCGCTGCTCAGAGCCCATCATGGCGTCAGTTTTGCGACCGGTATTACGCGCGATCTGCGTTTGCAGGCGCTGCAGGCGCTGTTTTTTCTCAACATGCGAGACGCTATCAGGCAACTCAGCCGCTGGAGTGCCAGGGCGCTTTGAGTAGATGAAGCTATAGGAGTGGTCGTAGTCGACAAACTCGATGAGCTTTAGTGTGTCCTCGAAGTCTTCCTCAGTCTCATCGGGGAAACCGATGATGAAGTCCGAGGCAATCTCGATGCCCGGCTTCGCCGCTTTTAAGCGCGTGATGATGTCTTTGTAGGTATCGATTTCATGGTTGCGCTTCATCGCCGCCAAGATGCGATTGGAGCCACTTTGCACGGGCAAATGCACATGCGCAGCGAGCTCAGGAACTTCTGCGTGGGCGCGAATTAAGGCGTCGTTAAATTCCAGCGGGTGCGACGTGGTGTAGCGAATGCGGCCAATGCCGGGGATTGCTGCCACCGCGCGCAATAGCTCAGCAAAGCCACAGATATGACCGTCATGATGCTCGCCATAATAGCCGTTGACGTTTTGCCCGAGCAGCGTGACTTCGCGCACACCTTGGCGTGCAATATGGGCAACTTCGGCAATGACATCGTCGAAGGGGCGTGAGACTTCTTCGCCACGGGTGTAGGGCACAACGCAGAAGCTGCAGTATTTCGAGCAACCTTCCATGATCGAGACAAAGGCTTTATGGCCGTCGACGCGTGGCTCGGGCAGGAAGTCGAATTTCTCATTTTCAGGGAAGCTGACGTCGACCTGTGCAATGCGCTCACGATCGGCAGGCTGCACCGATAAGTCATTGAGCATTTGCGGCAGGCGGTGCAGGGTTTGCGGACCAAACACCATGTCGACATAGGGCGCACGCTGTAAAATACCTTCGCCTTCTTGCGAGGCGACACAGCCACCGACACCAATAATGACCTCAGGACGTGCAAGCTTTAGGCGCTGCCAACGACCGAGCTGAGAAAACACTTTTTCCTGTGCTTTTTCGCGGATCGAGCAGGTGTTGAGCAAGAGTACATCGGCTTCTTCCGCCACGTCGGTGCGGACCAGCTGATGAGAGTCGCTGAGCAAGTCGAGCATCCGTGAGGAGTCGTACTCGTTCATTTGGCAACCTTGTGTTTCGATGTATAGCTTGCGAGCCATGAGCGCGTTAATCCATCCTATTAAACGCGCGCAGTATACAGCTATGCTGGTGCCTCGCGCTAAATGGCTTTCAAGGAGTAGCAATGCCTGCGTTGATGCGTGTCTTAGCGGTAAGTGTTTTGGTCTGGATAGCCCCTGCGATGGCGGCCGACAGTGATTATTTAGCGGCGCGTGAGGCCTTCCGCGCTGGCGACGATGCGGCGCTAGCAAAGGCTAAGCGCCAGCTCAGCGACTCACCATTACGCGTTTATGCTGACTTTTGGCAGCTTTGGCGACGCTTGAAGCTACCGGAGGCGATGCCTGAGGTAGAGGCATTTTTAACGCGCGAAAAAGGCAGCTACTTGGCTGAGAAACTGCGCATGGAGTGGCTTGAGCAATTAGCCAAGCGCAGCGACTGGGCTGGCTTTCAGCGCCAATACCCATTGCTTGTCGACACGCCAAACATCACATTGCAGTGCTACAGCTGGCAGGCACAAATAGCCGCCAAGCCCGACATTAAGCTGCCCGATGCTGTCACGCCGCTCTGGTATACCGCGAAAGATTTATCCTCAGCGTGTTTGCCCGTGCAGACGCACTTGCAACGCACCGGCCTTATTGATAATGAAGCGACATGGGCGCGTTTTCGCTTGGCTATGGAGGCCAATGCGCAAGGCCTAGCGCGCTACTTGGCGCAAAGCCTCGGCTTTGCCCTGACTGAGGCGACACAGCAACAAGTTCGCGATCGGCCTGAAGTGTTTTTATCGCGCTTTGATGCCACGCGTCGGCTCGATAGAGAGTTAGCGATCTGGGCTTATGGGCGTTGGGCGCGCACCAACTTACCAGCGGCACTGACGCATTTAGAAGTTGAGGGTGATGAGCTGGCTGAACAGTCCGCGCTCGCCTGGCGTCAACTGGCGATGACCGGTGCACGGCAATTTAATGTCGATAGCGAAGTGTGGTTTACCCGTAGCGATGCGGCCCCATGGTCTGACTTGCAGCGCGAAGCTCGACTGCGACTATTGGTGCGACTGGGTCAATGGTCAGAGTATGTCAGTGACTACGCCGCCATGCCCGAGAGTATTCGCCAAGCGCGGCCATGGCGCTTTTGGGCCGCGCGTGCCAATAGCGCCATGAGCACGGGCACGCAGCTGACCAAGTCGCAGCGTAAATACTACGAAAATACGGCGCAGACGCTATTTGCCGGCCTAAGCGATGATGATGATTATTATGGTCTGCTAGCGCGTGAGCGCTTGGGCCGGGCGATGGCGCCGGTGCCAGAAAAACTTAGCATTAGCGATAATGATCGCTCACGGCTAGCCAACCATGCCGGCTTTCAGCGAGCATTTGCGCTCTATGGTTTAGCGCAGCGCTGGGAGTCTGCTAATGAGTTTAACTGGTCGGTGCGCGGCGCCGATGACCGACTCTTGTTGACTGCGGCCAATCAGGCCAACGCCATGGGTTGGTATGACCGCGCGATTTATGCCGCTGAACGCACGCGTGCCGACCACGCCTTGCACTACCGTTTCATTTCGCCCTATCGCGACATCACCCGTGCCTATGCTAAAGACATGGGTCTCGATGAAGCCTGGGTCTACGGTTTGATGCGTCAAGAAAGTCGTTTTGCGCCGCAAGCCACCTCGGGTGCTGGCGCTAATGGCTTAATGCAACTGATGCCGGGCACGGCACAGTGGGTGGCGAAGCGGCTGGGCATTCCCTATAGCGCCAGCATGACCAATGATGCTGGGCAGAATGTTCAGCTCGGCACGTATTATTTGCGCCATGTTGAAGACACGTTGGGGCATCCAGTATTGGCGACGGCAGGCTATAACGCGGGCCCGCGCCGCGCGCTGGAGTGGCAAGGCGATAAGCCGCTCGATGCGACGCAATATATTGAGAGTATTCCGTTTCCTGAAACACGCGACTATGTGAAAAAGGTCATGGCCAATGCGGTGAATTATGCGCGGCTATTTGGTCAGGGCGAGACGACCTTAAGTGTACGCTTGGGGACTATTCCCGCGCGTGAAATGACACCGATTGTGGGACCATGATGTTTGGGCAACGATATGAAGCGTGACATGGGCAGCCGCAAGCGAAAATCGCCACGGCAAAAAATGCGTATTGCTATCGTGATAGCACTGGTTATTAGTCTTGGTCTGGTGAGTTGGGCGTGGTTGCAGCGCCCGCAATACTCAGGCCTGCCGGTGCTGAAGCTCGGCGGTGAGTTTAGTTTGGCCAATGCTAACGGCCAGCCATTTTCGCTCAGCGATAGTAACGGTCAGGTGCGGCTATTGAGCTTTGGTTATACCCATTGTCCCGATGTCTGTCCGCTGACGCTGGCGCGTTATCGCGCGGTGCTGGAGGCTTTGTCTGCTGATGCGGCGAAGCTACAGCCGATCATGGTGAGCATTGATCCGGCTCGCGATACGCCGGAACTTTTGCAGAAATACGTGAGCTACTTTAGCCCAAGCATTGTCGGCCTAACGGGGACATCGGCAGCTATTGCTGCGGTGGCCAAGCAATACGGCGTCTATGTCTCGGTTCAGGGCAACGAGGTCAGTCATTCGGATTATTTATATTTAATCGATCGCGATGGTCGGGTGCGGCGTTTGTATGATCAGCAGGCTGGTGTGACGGCGATTGTGCAGGAGGCTAAGGCCTTGATGCAGGAACCTCGGGAGGGCGTATGAAACTTTTTGTGCTAGCAGGGGCTTTAGTGCTGACGAGCGGTGTGGCGCTGGCTGCTCCAGTAATCACCGCGCATGAAGCTTGGGTGCGTGAGGTGCCGCCAGTGTCGCCTGTCGCGGCGATGTTTGTGCGCTTACACAACGCCAGCGACAAACCGGTAGCCATCACGGCGATGCAAAGCCCGGCGGCTGAACGCGTTGAATGGCATGACATGACCATGGCCGCGGGCCATATGCGCATGACGCAGCGTCATCAGATTGCATTGCCGCCCGGCGACAGCGTGCTGGCAGCGAGCGCTAGCCATCTCATGTTAATGGCGTTGCGCAAGCCATTGCGCGTCGGTGATCAGGTGCCGGTAAGCATGACCTTGGCGAATGGCGAAACGCTGGCCTTGACCGCCACCGTGCGTGCGACACAGCCGATGGCTAGGCCTACTAACAAGCCGATGAGCATGCCGCATGACCATTGAGGCCGAGGCGAGTGAGTCGCAAATGACTAAGCCACTCAGTGGCGCAAGTGCAGCGGGCCAGCGCCACTCTTCTGAGTCGATGCTGTCGCGCTTTAAGACCAAACTCGCGCTTTTTGCCAAGCCTAGTATTGCCCAAGCACCCAATGCGCACTGGGATGGCGAACATTTTCGCAACCCCGGCCGCAACACCAAGCATGACGCGTGGGCGGCGCTGCGCTGGCTCCGTACGCGCCAGCCTGAGCAGTGGCCGCAGTGGGTCGACTCCGCACCGAGTGCCAAGCCTGCCGCCTGTCATAGCCAGCAGATTGCCGACTGGCGAGTGACCTATGTCAATCACGCCACTGTCTTGGTGCAAATTGGCCCATGGAACGTGCTCACCGACCCCGTCTGGTCTGATCGCGTTAGCCCCGTTACGTTTGCCGGCCCCAAGCGCGTGCGCAGTGTCGGCATCGCGCTCGATGATCTGCCGCCCATCCATGCGGTGTTGCTCAGCCATGATCATTACGACCATCTCGATATTCGTACACTGATGTGGCTACACGCTCGCGATAAGCCGCTGATCGTTACTGGCTTAGGTGTGGATGCTGTGCTCAAGGCGCATGGTATTGAGACGGTGGCGGCATTGGATTGGTGGCAGTCGGTAACGCTGGGACCACTGGAGATATTTTTCTTGCCGGCACAGCATTTTTCCGGCCGTGGTGCGCGAGATAGAAACCGTACGCTGTGGGGCAGTTTGCTGGTGAACTCATCGGCAGGCGCCTTATATTTTGCCGGCGATACCGGCTATGGCCCGCATTTTCACGCTATCCATGAGCACTTTGGTGCGCCGCGACTGGCGTTGCTGCCCATCGGTGCCTATGCGCCGCGTTGGTTTATGGGGCCGGTGCATATGGACCCGGCCGATGCCGTGCGGGCGCATCAGGATTTGCAGGCGGTGCACTCCTTAGGCATTCATTTCAATACCTTTCAACTCACTGATGAGGCAATTGATGCGCCAGTCATCACGCTGCGTGAGGAGCTCGCGAAGCAGGGCGTTAGCGAGGCGCATTTTAGCGTGCTGAATGAGGGCGAGAGTCGGCCGAGCTAATGTGATTAAGCCAAGCTGTGAGCTAAGACGACTGGCTATACCAGCGCTTCAGTGCAGCAGCGTGCAGCGCATCGCGTTGATCGGGCGCTGGCAACCACGCATGGCGCGACAGGCTGGCCTGCTGCATAAAATCAAACCAAGTCAGGTGGCGGCGCAGCACGCGTGTATGGCGATGCGGTAGCAGGGGGTTAAACAGTCCCAGTGGATTGAGCAGCTGACGAGGGTTCTTTTTCATCCAAGTCCACGAGCCCATCTCTAGTGTGAACGGCAGAAAGGTGTGGTTGGGCTGGCGTTCGCGCAGCTCATCATAAAGATAATCCCAGAGGTCGCCGTGTGTGGTGTAGCTCAACGATTGCGGCTCGATGGCGTAGAAATCGTGATGCGGATAGGTGCGCTGAAACAACTCATTGAGTGCATAGGCTTCGGCGATCTGCGGAAAGGGCTGGTGGCTGCGCGCATAAGGAAACCAGAGCCGATCTTGAAAGCCAAAGCCGGAATGGCAATCCACGGCCATCGAAAATGGGTGGCTGTGCAGACGTTCGCGCACGACACGAAACAATGCTTGCGCCTCTGGTGCTAGGGCTTTTTCGGCATCACCTCGAAACCACGGCAGGCGCGGGCTTAGGCGCTGGCCTCCGAGCGGCCATGGCACACGGTGCTCAGCATCAATAGGCGCATGTCGCATCAGATCAATGCCGTCGGGATTAGCGCGAGTGCCGCGCAAAAAGCCCCCGGGATTGACGATGGGCACAAACACCAAGCGCACCTTCTCCAGCATGCTATGCAGGCTGCTATCCCAGCTCAGTCGTTGCACTAGGTTATTGAGATAGGCAATCAGCACTTGGCTGCCTATGCGCTCAACGCCATGTACGCCGCCGAAGTAGCCGATGACCGGCGCATCGAGTCGGCGCGTGCCCAAGCTTAAGCACCAGAGTGGCAGTGTTTCACCATCGCAGTGAATGTGCGTGACGATTTCAGGGCAGAGCTTCGCGCCGGCCTGTTCAATGAGACGCTCAAGCGCCAACAACTCGGGGTTGTCGGCGAGATGTCTCAAAGCCAGTTGCGGCGTTTGAAGTATAAAAAGGGTGCGACCGCTGAAAGTACCATTAGGCCGATAGCAAAGGGATAGCCAAGGCTCCAGTCGAGCTCGGGCATCAGTCTAAAGTTCATGCCGTAGACGCTGGCAATCATGGTCGGCGGCAGAAATACCACCGAGGCGACTGAGAAGATTTTGATGGTTTTGTTCTGATTAACGTTAATAAAGCCGAGCGTGGTGTCGAGCAAGAACTTAATTTTATCGAACAGAAAAGAGGTGTGTGCGATCACTGACTCGGAGTCACGGATGATGTCGCGTAGGCGCTCGTTGAGTTCGGTATTGAGCATGCCTGAGCGCAGTAGCAAATACAGCATGCGCTGCAAGTCGACCATGGAGATGCGCACTTTGCCAATGATGTCTTCTTGCTGCGCAATTTCGGTGAGCAGCGATTCCATGTCATCGGTTTCGGCGTTGCCCAGTACTTGGCTACCCGTCACTTCCAAATCAGCGGCGATGCGCTCAATCATATCGGCTAGGTTTTCCACCTTGGTTTCAAACAGGCCAATCAAAATGGATTTTGGATTGTTGACGTTGACCAAGCCTTTGCGTGCACGCAAACGGAATAGGCGAAATGCCGCTAGTTCTTCTTCGCGCAGCGTAAACAGTCGGTCGCCGTTGAAGACAAAGGCGGCAGAAATATTGGTCGATGATTGGTCGGCGTAATTGAGAAAGTACGAGCTGATGTGTAGGCCATCATCGTTTTCATAAAAGCGCGAGGTGGCCTCAATTTCGTAGAGGTCATCGATGCTCGGCAGCTCTTGCTGATAGGCCGTGCGCACCC
>JBDSQT010000174.1:0-3848 GCA_039929665.1 Paraperlucidibaca sp. | reverse complement strand
TTAAGCACCCGTGTGTTAGCGCTGTGGTCAGCCGCGCTGGTGCTTTTTATCGTCGGCTTTTTGCTGCGTGAAGCCTGGCCGGTACTCAGCAACGGTCAGTGGCGCGCATTTTTCACCAGTGATGGCTGGTATCCCTCATCAGGCCAATTCAATCTCTGGCCGATGTTAGTGGCCACGCTAGCCGCCAGCGTCGGTGCCATGCTCCTTGCCCTACCCCTCGGCCTCGCCTCAGCGGTATTTCTCTGCTTCCACGCCCCCAGCCCCATCGCCAATGGCTATCGCCGGCTCATCGTATTGCTCGCCGGCATTCCCTCGGTGGTTTTTGGCCTCTGGGGCCTCACCGTGATGGTGCCGCTGATCGCCCAAATAGCTCCGCCGGGCGCGAGCTTACTCGCGGCCATCTTGATTTTAGCGCTGATGATCCTGCCCACGGTGGCGCTGACCAGTGAAGCGGCCCTGGCTGCCGTACCGGTGCATTACGCGCATGGTGCCTTTGCCTTGGGCTTAAGTCGCGCCACTAGCGAATGGCAAGTCGTCGTGCCCGCCGCCCGCGCCGGCATCGCCAGTGGCGCGCTACTAGCGATGGGACGCGCACTCGGCGAGACCATGGCGGTGCTCATGGTCGCCGGTAATGTTGTGCAGCTACCCGGCAGCGTGTTTGATTCGGTGCGCGTGCTCACCGCCAATATGGCCTTGGAAATGGCCTATGCCACCGGCAACCATCGCGCCAGTTTATTTGCCACCGGTCTTGTCTTGATGGCGCTGGTCTCGATCTTGGCCTGGTGGGCGCATCGCCAGAGCGCGCGCGGAGTGGTCTATGGGCACTAAACAAGGCAGTAGTGTTAGCCATCTCATCAGCGCGTTACTGTGGCTCTGCGCCGCGCTCATCACCGCACTTTTTGCCTGGATACTCATCGACATTTTGCGTCTAGGCCTTGCGCATCTCAGCCTAGATTTTCTGCTCAGCGAGCCAACACGCGCAGGACGCTCTGGTGGCATCGCACCGATCATCATCTCCACACTCTGGGTGCTCGCCATTGCCCTTGCGGCGGCACTCCCGCTCGGCATTGGCAGCGCCCTGTGGCTACACAGCTTCACTCCCGCCGGCGGCCGACTCTCACGCGCCGTACGGCTATTGCTCGACATCCTCGCCGGCGTGCCCTCCATCGTCTTTGGCTTATTTGGCGCCGCGTGTTTTTGCATCTGGATGGGCATGGGCTTCTCCATCCTCTCCGGTGGACTGACGCTGGCCTGCATGATTTTGCCACTACTGATTCGCACCACCGAAATGGGTTTGGCCGCGGTGCCCGACGATTGGCAGCGCGGTGCGTTGGCGCTTGGTCTCTCACGCACTGCGGCTTTGCGTACCGTGTTGCTGCCGGTTGCCATGCCCGCGATTTTGGCCGGCCTGATGCTGAGCATTGGGCGCATCTTGGCCGAGACCGCGGTGCTGCTATTTACCAGCGGCTATGTTGATCGCTACCCCGAATCGATGTTCGACTCAGGTCGTGTCATGGCGCTGCATATTTATGATTTATCGATGAATGTCACCGGTGGCGATGCCAATGCCTACGCCACCGCCCTCGTGCTCATCGGCGTACTATTGCTAGTCAATGGCGCGGCTACACTGGTCGGTGCGCACTGGTTGCGCGGGAGCATACGCATATGATTGCTACAAGCATGGGTGAGTTAGTCGAAACACAGGCCTGCTGCGAGCCGAAAGCGCATTTATCGCTGAGCAATGTTAGCGTGCGTTATGCGCAACACACCGTGCTTTCGCAAGTCAGTCTGGATATACCGCGCGGCTGCATCACCGCACTCATTGGCCCTTCAGGCTGCGGCAAAACCAGCTTGCTATGCAGCCTCAACCGCCTCAGCGAACACGTGCCCGACTGTCATGTTGGTGGCGATATTTTGCTCGATGGCGTCTCTATCACTAGCCTCGACGCCCTGCACCTGCGCCGGCGCATCGGCATGATTTTTCAGCGCCCTAATCCCTTTCCCTTTAGCATCCATCGCAACCTAGATTTGCCATTGCGCGAGCATGGCGTGCGCGATAAAGCCGAGCGCGAGCGACGCATTGAGACCGCCTTACGCGATGTCGGTTTATGGACAGAGATTGCTGGTCGCCTACAGACACCCGCGCTGCGTTTATCGGGCGGCCAACAACAGCGCCTGTGCATTGCTCGTGCGCTGGTTCTAGAACCTGAAATCTTACTAATGGATGAGCCTTGCAGCGCGCTCGATCCGCTCTCGGCGAGCGTGGTGGAGGAGCTTATTAGGCGTTTGAGTGGTCGTTATACCGTCATTATTGTGACGCATAATTTGGCGCAAGCGCGGCGCATTGCTAACTACACGGCATTTTTCTGGACACGCGAGCAGCAAGGCCGCTTAATTGAATTCGGCGCTTGCCAGCAGGTCTTTGAGCAACCACAGGACGCACTAACGGCGGCCTATGTCGCCGGGCGTAGCGGCTAAACAAGAGGAAAGAGACATGGCAGGCTGGAAAAAACTTATCGGACTGGCACCACGCCAACCACTGCCTTATGTTATCTCTGCGCAGCCGCACACGAAAAACGCCTCTGCCGAAGACGCCAGTAGCGCTGCTGACCCGCTGACTATTCGCTACCTCGGCACCGCCGGCTTTGTGCTCAGCCATCGTCACCGCACTATTGTCCTCGACCCCTACCTGACACGCCCCGGCATCCTCGCCTCGCTGACCCAACGTCTGCTACCGAACGCCGCCCTCATCGCCAAACATATTCCGCACGCCGATGACGTGCTCATTGGTCATGCCCATCACGACCATATTCTCGATGGCCCTGATCTTTGTAAACAAACCGGCGCGCGACTGATTGGCTCGCACGCCACACGCCACGTTGGCCTAGCCGCTGGCCTGCCCGAATCGCAACTGCTCGCCACCGACGGCAATGAAGACATCGCCTCGGGCCCGTGGATGGTGCGCGGCCTGCCCTCGCGGCATGGCAAAGTCTTTGGTCGTATCCCGTTTCCCGGTGACCTCACGGCACCGCCGCCGTGGCCACCGCGCATGCATGAGCTACGGCACGGCTTGGTGCTCAACTGGCTGGTCGACACCGGCTCATTGAAAATCATGCACATCGATTCCGCCGACTTTATCAATGAGCAACTGCAAGGCCAGCACTGTGACATCCTGTGTTTATGCGCCATTGGCCGCCAAGCTCGACCGAACTATGTGCGCGATGCCATTACCTTGCTGCGCCCGCGCTGGGTTATCCCCTGCCACTGGGACACCATGGTGACGCCCATTGATGCAGCGCCTGACCTACTCCCCGGTGTCAATTTACTGGGCTTTTTAGACGAGATTCGTGCGGCTGGCGCAACCCCACTACTGACACCAATGCTTGGCACTCAGGTATTCACCTAGCCCCTATTCTGGTAGCATACGAGCCGTTTTTTGCCCTATTAGACCATGCCCAAAAGGCCAAGGAGTCGTCTGTGGATATCCAACTGTCAAACCGTGTACTCAGCATCAAACCCTCGCCAACACTGGCGGTAACCAATAAAGCCGCTGAGCTAAAAGCCGCAGGCAAAGACATTATTGGTTTGGGCGCTGGCGAACCTGACTTCGATACCCCTGATCATGTAAAAGCAGCGGCTGTAGAAGCCATTGCCCAAGGCAAAACCAAATACACCGCCGTCGATGGCACGCCTGGCCTGAAAAAAGCCATCATCGCGAAATTTAAACGCGACCAGGGCTTGGACTACGCGCCGAACCAAATTTTGGTGTCGAGCGGTGGCAAACAAAGCTTCTTCAATATGACCTTGGCGCTGCTAAATGCCGGCGATGAAGTCATCATTCCCGCGCC
>JBDSQT010000173.1:0-4528 GCA_039929665.1 Paraperlucidibaca sp. | reverse complement strand
GAGCTCAACAGCACATTGTTTTCTGATTACTCGACGAAGTATCGTGTGATTTTTCTGCCACCCAATGGCCAAGGCAGTGTGAAACCCGCGATCTATCAGGACAAGCTGAGCACGGGGAGTGTCACTGAGAGTTTGAACTTCCCCGTCGGCACGGTGATTAGTAAAACCTTTACGTTCCGTACTGAGAACGCCAGCGGCGGCCTACTGCGCGAGCATGTTGTCGAGACGCGCTTGTTGATTAAGCGTGCCACGGCTACTGGCGACACCTGGATTGGCTTGCCTTATATGTGGGATCAAGGAGCCGATGGTAAGCCCACTAAAGCTAAGCTCAGCTTAGCGGGCGGCAACGCTGCGGTGCAGTGGGATTATTTGGACGCTAACCCGAACGTGAAAAAGAATGGTGAGCGTGCTCGCTATACTGGCTCGGCCGCGAACTATGCCGTACCAGCCGCGTTAAATTGCATTACCTGTCACGGTGGCGATGATCGCGTGGGTACCGCACCCATTGGCCCGAAAGCGCGTAACCTTGATCGCAATATGAAGTCCGATCGCTCTGGCGAAAACCAACTGGCCTTTATGGCGCGCCAAGGTTGGTTAACCGGCATGCCGGCTGCACGCGATGCAGCTTTGGCGACGATGGATATTCCGGGTAGCGGCCCAAGCAAAGCCTTGCCTGGCAGTCCTCGCGATGTCCATGAGCGTGTTCGTGCCTACTTGGAAGTCAACTGTATGCATTGCCATAACCCTAATGGCGGCGCGTCGAACTCAGGCCTTTCGCTCGATAGCTTTCGTAAAGTAGATGTACGTTATGGCATCTGCAAAAAGCCAGTGGCTGCAGGGCGTGGCTCGGGTAACCTCAAGCACGATATTGTCTTGGGCCAAGCCGCCTCATCGATCTTGAACTTCCGCATGGGTTCGGCTGAGGCTGGTGTTCGTATGCCGCCGATTGCACGCAGTGTGGTGCATGGTGAAGCCGCCGCGCTGATCAACGAATGGGTGGCGACCGGCCTACCCGGTATTAATAGCGAAAATGATGCTGAGGTGGAAAACGAAAATAGCTGTAACGATAGTGAGCTACCGTTATTGATTACCGAGTTGCTCCCCTCCGAGCTCACCAGTGTATTGGCAGAGATTCAGCGTGCCAGTGGTGGGGCGATTAGCCTAACGATGGTTACCGACTTCTTGGCAACTATTACTCAAGGTGCTAGTGCAGCGCCATCCTCACCGACACAACGCAGCGAGCGTGCTCGCCGTCTGACACCACAGCCGCCGCTGCGCTAAGGCGGAGCACCCCTACGCTATCTAGCCGTACGGGTGCTTAACTCATGTAACCGCCGTCTCCTGAAACTCAAGCAGGAGGCGGCGTTTTTTCTTATACTGCTGCCTCGATTGTGTTCGTTGAAGCCATTTTATGACTGCTGCTCAAAAGCCTGTTCGTACTCGTGTTGCGCCATCGCCCACCGGTGATCCACATGTTGGTACTGCCTACATTGCCCTGTTTAATGTATGTTTTGCGCGCCAGCACGGTGGCCAATTCATTTTGCGCATTGAAGACACTGACCAGCAGCGCTCCACGCCCGAATCTGAACAGCAGATTTTAAACTCGCTAAAATGGCTTGGCCTGAATTGGGACGAAGGCCCCGATGTCGGCGGTCCGCACGCGCCATACCGGCAAAGCGAGCGCAGCGCGATCTATAAGGCCCACACCCAGCAACTCATCGACAATGGCCATGCCTTTCACTGCTTTTGCAGCAATAGCCGCTTAGATGCTCTGCGTGTCGAACAGACAGCGGCAAAAGCTAGCATCGGCTACGATGGCCATTGCCTAAGCTTAAGCACAGACGACGTAGCTAAGCGCTTGAGCGCTGGCGAGTCGTCAGTGGTGCGCCTGAATGTGCCACGGCCTGCCGCTGATGCACCGGCGAGCGAACGCCTGTGTACCTTTACCGACATGCTGCGCGGCTCGATTGAGATTGCGTGGGAGCAGGTCGACATGCAGGTGCTGATGAAGGCCGATGGCTTGCCAACTTATCACCTAGCGAATGTCGTCGATGACCATTTGATGGAAATCACTCATGTATTGCGCGGTGAGGAATGGATTAGCTCAGCACCAAAGCATCAGCTGCTGTATCGTTATTTTGGCTGGGATATGCCGGCACTGTGTCACATGCCGCTGCTGCGAAATCCTGATAAATCCAAGCTATCGAAGCGTAAAAACCCTACGTCGATTACCTATTACGAGCGTATGGGCTACTTGCCGCAAGCCGTGGTGAACTATCTTGGTCGCATGGGTTGGTCGATGCCCGATGAGCGTGAGCAATTCTCGCTAGATGAGATGATTGCGCACTTTGATGTCACGCGCGTATCGCTGGGCGGCCCGATTTTTGATGTGGAGAAACTCGCGTGGCTCAATGGCCAGTGGATCAAAGCGCTGCCGGCAAGCGACTTTGTGGCGGCTTTCCAGCAGTGGATCACGCCGGAGTATTTGGCGCGTGTTGCCAGTCAAATTCAAACCCGCGTGCAGACGTTGTCTGAAGCAGTGGACTGGGCGAGTTTCTTTTTTACCGGCTCAGTAGGTCTGACCGCCGACAAACTCCAGCACAAATCACTGAGCCCGGAGCAGGTCAAGCAGCTATTGCAGCTAAGCTTGTGGGAGTTGGAAGTATTGCCGCAGTGGGATCACGAGCACATCAATGCGCTGATGCAACGCTTGAGTGCCGCCTTGGGCTGGAAAATGCGCGATGTCATGGCGCCATTTTTCGTCACCATCGCCGGTTCGCCGTCAGCGCCACCGATCATGGAGGCGATGGCTATTTTGGGTCCCGACATGACGCGTGCGCGCCTGCGCGAGGCTATTGTTGTGTTGGGCGGTGTGTCGAAGAAAGAAACTAAGGTACTGGAAGCACAGCTCGCGACATTTCGCCGCGGTGAGTCCTTAGTTGAGACGCTCGCGTCGGAGTAATTCGGCTTTGTGCGCGATGCCCCATTTATAGCCACCTAGTCCACCATCGCTGGCGATGACGCGGTGGCAGGGCACCACCAGGGCGATGGGGTTGGCGCCGCAGGCACTCGCCGCCGCACGGATCGCGCGCGGTCGGCCGGCGGCTTCTGCTAGGGCTTTATAGCTAATCGTTTGCCCGCGCGGGATGCGGCATAGCGCCTGCCATACCGCTTGCTGAAACGCGGTGCCGGGCAAGGCTAAAGGTAGGGCGACTGCAGCGGCCTGACCTTGGCTCATCGCCACAATAGCTTTAGCGGTGGCTTGATGCATGCGTTGCTCAGCCGCACTCATGGGCAGACTTTCTGCCTTTGGGTGCTCCGACCGCAGGCCAGCCACTAGCTCTTCGTCGTTTTCGCCAATAATCACGGAAGCGATGCCATTCGGGCTAACGGCCAGCAGCAGCCGGCTTGCCGCGCCATCGAAGCAGTGGTAATGCAAAACACTGATGGTTTGAGCCACACTGGCTGCAATAGATCTCACTTTAGGCACTGCAGTGTTCGACTTCTGGCGCATCGGCATGCTCCTGTTCACCCTGTAAGATGAGTCGCCCCCACGCCGATACCACGGCCTGAATACTGGCCAAGGTAGTATCGTTGGCCATCGCGCTGGCAATAATTGTGCACTCCCCGTGGCGAATTTGCACGCAGGCTAAGGCCTCTGCAGCGGTGTTATTGCTCAAGCTAAACTCATCGAAATGCTCAACGCTGACCTCAAGGCTTGAGTGCTGGCTTAGTCCATTGATCACCGCCGAAATTAAGCCATCACCAACACCGACGATGTGCTGATGGCCCAAATCCACTTCGATGCGGACTTGGCCGTCGCGGCGTTGCGCGTGGTCGTCACTGACCTGCCACCCTGTCGGCACCGCTAAGCAGTGCGTATCAAACAGGCTGGCAATGGTGCTGGCGTCGATTTCGCCACCGCTGGTCTCAGCCGCTGCCTGTACCCGCTTGGAGAAGGCAATTTGCATCCAGCGCGGCAAGGTAATGCCGACATGTTGCTCAAGCACATGCAAGACGCCCCCTTTGCCGGACTGCGAGTTGATACGCACGACCTCTTCGTAGCGACGGCCTAAGTCGCGCGGATCAATCGGCAAGTAAGCAACATCCCAAGGCGACTCAGCGCTGACAGGCACGCTTTGGCGATTTAAGCATTTGCGGATGGCGTCTTGGTGGCTGCCTGAGAACGCCGTAAAGACCAATTCGCCAGCATAGGCGTGGCGTGGGTGCGTGGTGATTTCGGTGACCGCCTCAACGGTGTCGATGATGTCGCGTATATCCGACAAGTCGAGCTCAGGGTCGACACCTTGGCTGTAAAGATTCATCGCCATGGTGACCAAATCCATATTGCCTGTGCGCTCGCCATTGCCGAGTAAGGTGCCTTCGACGCGATCGGCGCCGGCCATCACGCCGAGTTCCGCCGCTGCGACACCGCAACCACGATCATTGTGCGTGTGTAAGGACACGCAGACATGCTCGCGTTGCGCCATGTGCTCGATCATCCACTCCACGCTGTCGGCAAAGACAT